>JBDSAK010000180.1:0-3671 GCA_039922195.1 Mycobacteriales bacterium | reverse complement strand
ACGGCTTTTGGCACTCTCATAATCTGTGAGGTAGAGCTCGCGTCTTGTAGGAGGATGCTCTTGTACGCCTCGATCAGCGCGCGATGTGCGAGTGCTGTATTGGCTTCGAGAAAGATCCCGTTGTACGACCCGCCGAAGCACACGCCGTTCGCGGCAAAGTTGTCGTGGCCCGGCGCGAAGGGTCATAACGTTGCAGTCGCTGTAATCATCTAGCTCGCGCGTGCCGTCATCCTCCCAGCGACACACTGCGCAGTCCTCGCATTCGGACTGGGTTCTGAGTGTGGGGTACCCGCAGCATCGGCACGCCCAGCGATCGAGCTGTCCGGACGCGGTCATCTCGTCGAAGCGTGCTAGACGGACGAGACGCCTTGCGTCCGGACTTTCGCCGGACTTCACGGAGCTGGGTTGACGCTGGTGAGGCGGGTTTCATCAGCGTTCAAAGTCGAGTACGTCGTGAGTCCCGGTGCTGGCCGGTCGGCGAACGTGGGGGGGTCGCAGTGAAGCCGCCCCTCGACGGGCACCGCGGATCGGCACGACCAAACACCAAGGCCACGTCTTCCCTTGAGGGCGGCGACCGCTTGCACCTGAACCAAGGGCTTCGGCGTCACTGCCCATCAGGCGGTGACAGTGACGACCGGCTTGCCAGCCAGGGCGCTCTTGCCGCCGCTGATCTGCCTCTCCAGATGGTCAACCCGCTCCAGGGCTGGACGAGCACGTAACGTTTCCAGCACTCCGCGGGCTTCGGACAGGAGCGGCTCGGCCAGGTTGGGCCGCCCTTCAGCGACGTGGTGCTCAGCGGCTTCGAGCTGGGTAACGGCCAGCCAGTAGACGTTCTGTAGGGCGCGGAAGCCGGAAACGGCTGCCTCGAACGCGGACACGGCGCCTTTGTCGTCGCTCTGCCGTGCGCAGCGCTGAGCCGAGAAGCGCAGCCGGTGGGCGTCGAAGTAGCCGAGTACCTCACCCTTCGGGCGATCTGCGAAGTCCAGCAGCTCATCGATCACGGAGTCGTCGTCGAGCTCAAAGGCAGCCTCGAGGGCTTCGACGAAACCGTCCACCGGCGCTCGGGCGATGAGACCGATATCTTCCCACGACGCCATGGCGAGGCGGGCCAGCCTCAGCGCTTCGGCTGGGTCGCCCTCGGCCCGGGCGATCGCGGCAAGGACCCCCTGCTGGGCAGCCCGGTTCTGAACGTTCTCCGAGTCGACCGCGTCCGGCAGCCGGCCGAGGAACTCTCGGGCCTTCGTCACCTCACCCCTGCGGACGAGGGCGCTGGCGGCAGGCACAAGCTCCACGACCACGAGTTGGAGGGTCGCGACGTGTTCGTCGGCGGTGACGGAATCGGCGGCAGCGAGCGCCTCGTCCCAGCGCCCCACCGTCAGTAGAGGGGTGATCGAGCCGGCCTGCATGGACAGGTCGTAGAAGGTGTCGCCGACCCTGCGCGCATGCGCCTGGCCCACCCGGTAGATCTCTAGGGCCTCGTCGATCTGGCCGGTGTCGGCCTTGCGCTCGCCAAGGTTGAAGTACGCCCGCAGCGCGGCGGCGTGCAGGTCACCGGCGAGAGCGATACTCAGCGCCTTCTCGAGCAGGGCGTCGGACTCGCTCGGGCGGCGTTGGGCGAGTAGCACCAAACTCTTGGTGTTGAGCGCCTGCGCGAGCGTTTCCGGAAGCGAGAGCCGTTCAGCGGCGGTGAGGGCGACCTCGATGTGCGGCAGCGCCTCAATTGAGCGCCCGATGAAGAACAGCAGTCGGGCCAGCTGGGCCGACACCTCGGCGATGTCGGCGTCGACCGGATCCGACGAGAGGACCTGCAGGGCAGCCTGTATGCGCTCGACCGCAGCGGTCAGACTGCCCTCGTAGAAATCCACTTCGGCCAGTCGGGCGGACACCCTGGCCGCAGCGTGCACATGTCCCTGAGACGCGTACGCTGCGATCGCCCGGTCCATGTGCGCACGGGCCTCGGCGAAACGACCCGCGGTGGCGGCCGCCTGTCCTGCGCGCTCCTCGAGGCGGGACCGCCCGACCACGTCGTCGGTGAGATCGAGAGCCTGGGTGAAGTACCGCAAGGACTCCGCCGGCGCCGCGAGCATGGCCGCGCGGTCACCGGCGCGCAAGAGCATCGCCTTGGCCCTCGAGCGGGTCTGCGCGGCGTCGGGGGCCTCCGGCACTGCCCGGAGCGCGTCGATGTAGTGCGCGGCGATCAGCTCGACCACGTCATCCTCGTCACCGGCATACTGCACCTCGAGGTACGCCGCTACGTGCAAGTGTTTGGACTTGCGGTCGTGGCGCGACAACGTCTCGTAGGCCACCTTTCGGAGGAGGTCCTGCACGAACTCGTACTTCCCGCGCTCTGGCGATTGAGGGTCGCTGCCGACGGCCAGCACCTCACGACGCACCAACATCCTCAGTGGTTCTTGCAGGGCCTCGACCGCAGTGCCCGACACTGCCGCGAGGGCAGCAGGGGTGAACGACTTGCCGAGCACCGCCGCGTCCTCGACCAGCCGTCGCTCGGAGGGCGCCAGCCCGTCGAGGCGGGCCGCGATCAGCCCGTGCAGCGTTTCAGGCACCTGGAGGTCATCGATCGGAGCGGTCGGCTGGTAGCCCTCGTCACTCTGCTCGAGAAGACCCTGATCGAGCAGCATCCGGACGGTCTCGACTGCGTACAGCGGGATGCCTTCTGCCCGGGCAAGAATCGTCCGGGCAACAGGCTGGGGCAGCCCCGGCACCAGGCCGGCCAGCAGCCGCTCCATCGCGTCCGGCGTCAGGGGCTCGAGATACAGCGAGCTGAAGTTGCGTCGTCCGGTGCCCCAAGTGGGCCGTCGCTCGGCGAGCTCGGGGCGGCTCAGCGCCAGCACGAAGATCGGGTGATTGCGGGACCACTCCAGCAGGTAGTCGACGAAGTCCAGCAAAGAGCTGTCTGCCCAGTGCAGGTCCTCGAAGAGAAGGACGACGGGCGCGACGTCGGACATGCGCTCGACGAAGAGCCGCCAGGCAGCGAACTGGTCGTCCTGGCCGGTGGTCGGCCCGTCGTCCAGGCCCAGCAGCCGGCCCAGCCGGGGCTCGATCCAGCGTCGCTCCGTGGGGTCCGGCACGAAGCGGGACACGGTGGCCGTCAGCTTGGCCGCGACGGCATCCGGAGCCTCTCCCTCGACGGACCCGACGCGCATACGCATCATGTCGGCCAAGGCCCAGTAAGTGACCCCGTCGCCGTAGGACAGGCAACGCCCGCGATGCCACAACACCTCGGCGGCGAGGCCGTCGACGTACTTCTCGAACTCCCATGAGAGCCGCGACTTCCCGACTCCCGCGATGCCGGTCACGGTCACCAGCTGCGGGGTGTGGTGGTCGGCGCTGGAGTGGAACAGATCCTTGAGCGTCCGGAGCTCGCGGTCCCGGCCGACGAACGGCGCCTCGAGCCCCTCGACGCGCATCGACCCGCTGCGTCCGGCGACGACCTGCAGCGCGCGGAAGAGTGCCACCGGTTCGGTCTTGCCCTTGAGCTCGTGGTTGCCCGCCGACTCGTACCGGACGGCTGCATCGGTGGCCCGGCGGGTCGCGTCGCCGACGAGTACCGAGCCGGGCTCTGCTACCGACTGAATCCGGCTCGCTGTGTTGACCAGGTCACCGGCCACCAGTCCCTCGCCGGACGCGCCGAGAGTGACGGCAGCCTCGCC
>JBDSAK010000179.1:0-2506 GCA_039922195.1 Mycobacteriales bacterium | reverse complement strand
CCGTTCGCGGTCGGACTCACTGCCGCGGCGGCGGCCACGGCGTGGCTGTTCGCCCCGTTGAGCGCCGTAGCGGGCGGCGTACTGCTCGTCGGCGCGATCCTCGGGCTGGCCACGGAGTACTGGCGCGTCCCGCGCTGATCCGACCCCCTTCCGGCGCGCCGTCGCGGGCTGCGGGTTCGCCCGCGGCCGACATTCTGTGAGAATGCGGCCAACCATCGACCATGGGCACATCGATCACAGGACGGCTATGACCGAACAGACAGGCGCATGGGGCCGTATTGCCGAAGACGGCACGGTCTTCGTGCGGACCGTTGACGGCGAGCGCCCGGTCGGCTCCTGGCTCGCCGGCCCGCCGGAAGCTGGTCTCGCCTTCTACCAGCGCAAGTACGACGAGTTGGCGACCGAGGTTGAGCTGCTCGAGCGGCGGATGCACTCCGGGGCAGGCGACACGCGCGCTACCGCATCCACGGCTGCACGACTTCGCGGGCAACTCGCCGAAGCCAACGTCGTCGGCGACCTGGCCGCGCTCGAGTCGCGGCTGGCCAAACTGCTGATGGACGCCCAGGGCAAACTGGCGACGGAGAAAGCCGCGCAAGCCGAAGCCTCCACTGCCGCGATCGAGAAGAAGAAGGCGCTGGCCGAGGAGGCCGAGAAGCTCGCCAAGAGCAGTGACTGGAAGTCGACCGGCGACCGACTGCGCGCGCTCGTCGAGGAGTGGCGCGAGATCAAGGGTGTCGCCCGGCGTACCGACACCGAGCTCTGGCGCCGGGTCAGCGCTGCCCGCGACGAGTTCACCCGCCGTCGGGGCGCGCACTTTGCCGGGCTGGACGAGCAGCGCAAGGCCGCCGCGGGTGTGAAGGAGAAGCTCGCGAAGGAGGCGGAGACGCTCGCCGAGTCGAGCGATTGGGCGGCCACCGCCACGCGCTACAAATCGCTGATGGTCGAGTGGAAGGCGGCCGGCTCCGCCGGCAAGGGCGCCGAGGACGATCTTTGGGGGCGGTTCAAGGCGGCGCAGGAGAAATTCTTCGCGCGTCGGTCCGAAGTCTTCGCCGAGCGCGACAAGGAGTTCGCCGGCAACGCCAAGACCAAGGAGGCGATCCTGGCCGAGGCAGAGGCGCTCGACCCAGCGGTCGACCTCGACGCCGCAACCAAAGCGCTGCGTGAAATCCAGACGCGCTGGGAGGCAGCCGGCAAGGTGCCGCGCGAGCTGATGACGACCCTCGAACGGCGCATGGAAACGGTCGAGAAGAAGTTCCGCTCTGCCGCCGAATCGAAATGGAAGCAGACCGACGTACAGAGCTCGCCGATGGTCATCCGGCTGCGCGAGTCGGTGGCGAAACTGGAGTCCAAGGTCGCGAAGGCGCGCGCGGCCGGTCGCGAGGCCGACGCGGCGGCCGCCGAGGAGACCCTGGCGACGCAGCGCGAGTGGCTCTCCCAGGCCGAGCAGGGCTGACGTGGCGTATTACGCACTCGAGTACCAACTGGTCGACGACTATGTCGTCCGGCGTACGCCGCTGCGACCCGAGCACCTCGGACTTGCGCAGGCAGCCGCCGAGCGAGGCGAGCTGGTGTTGGCCGGCGCGCTCATGGAGCCGACCGATCGGGCACTGCTGGTGTGGTCGACCGAAGACCGCGCTCCGATCGAAGCGTTCGTTGAGGCCGATCCGTACGTGCGCGAAGGTCTGGTGACGTCCTGGACCATTCGCCCGTGGACCGTTGTGGCCGGTTCAGCCGCCGCCAGCTGACCGGTGGTCAGACGAAGGTGGCCATGGTGATGAGTGCGGGCGAGTCGGTACGCCGATTGTGGGAGGCCTTCGCGGAACACGATTGGGCCGCCGCAGGTGATCGGCTGGCCGACAACGTCGTGGTCACCTAGCCGCAATTCGGTGAACAGTTCATCGGCCGTCGAGAACGTCATTTCGATGAACCGTGACAATCCCGCTCCGAACTGGCGCATCGACTCGATCGAATTCTTTGCCGAACAAGACTCGGCGGTCGCCGCTCGTGTCGTCGTACCGACGGACGACTCCGTCGACGTGTGCCTCGGTTTCTATGAGGTCAACCCGGACGGCGTGATCATCGAAGCGACGGAGTATGGGAACGAGCACGCTTCGCGTCCCACCCCGGACTGGCGTGCGCAGTGGACATGCAGGACCCATTCAGGCTGACACAATCGTCATTCGCGTTTTCGGACGTGCCAGCTGCCGTCGGGTTGTCGGTGCAGGGTCATGCGCCCTTCGTGGAGGTCGTGGTGGTGGTGCAGGCAGACGTGGGCGAGGTTGGCGAGGTCGGTCTGGCCGCCGTACGCCCAATGTTTGAGGTGGTGGACCTGCGCCCAGCGGGTCGGAACGGTGCAGCCGGGGACGACGCAGTACTGGCCGTCGCGGACGATGAGGGCGCGTTTCATCGCCGGTGTGTGGGTGCGGACGGCGCGGCCGGCGTCGAGGATCTCGGACGGCCCGTCGGTGATGATGCGGGCAACTTGTGCGTCACAGCAGATCCGGCG
>JBDSAK010000178.1:0-2548 GCA_039922195.1 Mycobacteriales bacterium | reverse complement strand
TGAACCGCTGCAGCTCGGAGAGGGTGACCACGCCGACCTGCTCGGCGATGTCACGCAGGACACCGCCGGCGGCGATCGACGCGAGCTGCTGGTCGTCGCCGACGAGCCGGACGCTGCCGCCCTTGCCGGTGATGTACGTGACCGCTTGCGCCAGGTCGGCGGTGCCGGCCATCCCCGCTTCGTCGACGATGACCAGCGTTTGCGGGCCGATGTCGCGAACCCATCGCGGGGCGGCGCCGCTGTTCAGCGACCAGGTCAGCTTGGCGAGGGTGTCGCTGCGCGTCTCGATCGACGTGCGCAGCTCGGCTGCCGCGCGGGCCGAAGGCGCCAGACCGATGACCTCGCCGCCGCTGTCGGTCCAGGCGCGGGTCAGCACCCGCATCGCGGTCGTTTTCCCGGACCCGGCGGGTGCGATCGCCACTTGCACACGCGCGCCGGACGTCGCGAGCTCGCGCACCATCTGTGCCTGCGCGGGGTTCAGCTCTAGACCGTTCGCGGCGGATTCGGCGAGCGACAAACCGACCTGCGTGTCGCTGATCGCAGCGCCGTCACGTTGCCTCGCGGCAGCCAGCAGGCTGCGTTCCGCGTCGACGATCGCCTGCGAGGTGTACTGCCGTGACCCGGCCACTAGGTACACACTCGAGCCGTCAGCGCGCTTCAACAGCGCCGGGTCATCGATCGCGTCGTCGACGCCGAGGCGGATCGACATGCCGGGGGAGAGGGCACGGGACACGATCTGCTCAACTGCCGCGTCGGTGTTCATCACCGCGACACCGGCCGCGCGGACCTGCCGTTCGGCTTCCGCGCGTACATGCCAGACCTGCCAGGTCGCGCGCGAACCCTGCACGATGTCGATGACCGAACGTGCTGACGTGGCCAAGAAAGCCTCGGTGACCTGCCTCCCCGACGTCGGCTCGTGGCCGGTCGCGGCGGCCACCATGCCGGAAACCGCATCCGGACTGCCGAGGACGGCGACCGCTTGTCGACCCCACTCCGCGCGCTGATCGGCGTACGAACGCGGTTCATGCTTGGCGGCGCGGGTCTCCAAAGTGGCTTGCTGCGCGAGGCCGATCGCCTCGATCTCTGTCGGCGGGCGGCCATGGTCGGCTTGGAATTTGGTAGCGAGCACCGCGCGGCGTACGTCGATCTGCGCACGCCGCGACGACCACGCCTCGTTCAACTTCGGGTCGACGCCGACGATTTCGCGTACCGGCCGCTTGCCTGCGTCGGTGCCGGGGCGGTCCGCGAACTCGACGCCGAGGCGGCCGATCAACTCGGCTTCGAGCCGGGTGTTGTACCGCTCGGAGGCACTGACGTTCGCCTTGTAGAGCACCCGCCCGTCGAGCGCGAGCCAGCGCCCATCGCGGGTCTGCACCTTGTTAGACACAGCGACATGCGTGTGCAGATCTGGGTCACCAGAACGGGCGTCGCGGTGCGTGAAAGCCGCCGCGACAAGTCCGTTGACCTCCACCTGACGGACGCCGGCGCGCCCCATCCTGGTATACGCCGCATCGGTTTCCAGCCACCGGAGGGCGCTCGCGACCGCGGCTTGGTGTGCCGCCTCGATCTGTTCGGCAACCGCGCGCGGCGCCACCGCCCACAGTGTTGACACAGACTTCACTGGCGAGAAAGTCAGGTCGTACCCGGCGACGGCTGTTGTCGCCTGCCGCGACGACCGGGCGATGAAGCCGGACAGTTCGCGGGCGTCGGCAGGCGCCCGACCGAACTCCTCGCTGAACATCCGCGTGCCGACTTCGGTGCGAATCCGGGACCGCACCTCATCGGGAATGGCCGCCTCCCAGTTGTTTTCGCGCGCCATGTTGTACGCCGTGAACTCCCGCGCGACTGCCTTCTTGTACGGGCTGGCGTCTTCGAACACGGGGAACGGGCGACCCAGCGCGGACGCCGCAAGCGCCTCCCGGGTCGTGCCGCCAACGTCGATCACCGCGTCTTCCAGCGCCCGCGCATTCGGGTGGCAGCCCAGTCCGAACAGCGCCTTCATCTGATCGACGTCGACGGGTTCTCCTGCCTTGAGGCCGAGTCCGGCGAGGCCAGAACCGAGCCACACGCCGGGTGTTTCGCCCTTCTGCTCGTAGTAGTCGCCGAGGCTGGTGTGACCCTTGTCGGTCGCGTCGTACGCCGCGACTTGCCGCGTCAGGTACGTATACCCGTCGCCGGCCGTCAGCTTGTGCAGACCCATCACACCCTTTACAGGTGCGCCTGCGGGCTGTTCGGGGACATCGGGCCTTAGAAAATCTCTGCTCCCGCAGATGTCGCCTCTGAGGCTATAAAGCCTCGTCCACCCGAGTGTGCATGAGGTGTGATGCCGTTGATCTTGGTTTGGTTTTGGCCGGTAGATCGAGGTGCGCGGCTGCCCTGGCGAGTGGCGCGCTCGGTGTTCACGTCGTGATCGACGCGTGTTCTGCGGGTTGCGCTTCGCGGCTCTCGTCGGTCGGGTGTCGAGGTGTGCGGACGCCGGGCAATCATCCACAGACTTCTCTTCGGACACGGGCGCAAGCTGCCGCATGGCTGATGCTTAGGGCGTCGG
>JBDSAK010000177.1:0-4855 GCA_039922195.1 Mycobacteriales bacterium | reverse complement strand
GCACCTCGGCGTACTCCGGAGCGCTGTCGATGCGATTGCTGGAGATGAACACCGGCGCGATCCACCGGGTGCGCATCGCGTCGAGCACGTTGGGAAAGTAGTGCGAGACGAAGTCGACGGCGACGTTGCCGTCGATCGACAGCGTGTCGTAGAAGCCTTCGTGTCCCTCGACGAACTCCTCGACCGCGATCGAGGACACCCCTTCCGCGCCGAAAACTCCGAGCGCGCGCTCGAGGTCGGCACCGCTGTCGACCCGCACCGTCCCGGCGGCGCCCGCACCGCTGCGCGGCTTGACGATCAACGGAAAACCCACCTGCTCGGCGAACGCGTAGACCTCGGCGGTTGTGTCGGCCGCAGTCGAAGCAGCTGTGGGTACGCCGGCTTCGCGCAGCACCTGCTTCATCGACGGCTTGTCCCGACACAGCCACGCGGTGCGGACCGAGGTGCCCGGGATCCCGCACGCCTCCCTGACCTGCGCAGCCGCCATCGTGTGCGCCTCGATCGTCGCTTCCACCCGGTCGACCCATAGCGCGTCCTGCACCGACCTGACGGCCCGCGTCAATGCGTCGATGTCGGTGACGGACGACACCTGCTCGTAGTGGTGCAGCCAGGACTTCAGCTCGTCGTCGAGATAGTCGCCCGGTGTCTCGCCAAGCCCGATGACGCTGGCCCCCACCGCAGCGAGAGCTCGCACGAACTCGCGCTGGTTGCTCGGGAAGAAGGGTTCGACGAAGACGACGTTCATGACGTGGAGGCTAGTCGAGAGCGCACGACACTCAACCCTGGTCTCTGACCCACAGGGCGATCAGGCCGCGGAAGTGCGCGATGAAGTGGTCGTGCTCATGTGCGGGAAACATCGAGCGCACCGTCGCCACGAGCAGGTCGTCGAACTCGGCTGAATCGAAATAAGCCAGCGCCGCATCGTCGAGGTCGGCGAGGTGCTTGGCGCAGAATTCGAGGTAGCGCTCGCGATCGAAGTAGGAGTCGGCAAGCGTCCGGTACGCCGCTAGTTTGTCGGCGTATGCCGCGTCGGAGTCCCCGATCGCGAAGTAGCTCGCCGTGTCCTGATCGATTCGCATCCGCCGGTTCGTCGCCGTACAGAAGACCGACCACCGCAGCAGCGCCGTGAGGGCCCACGGGAAGTAGTAGTGCAGCGACGTGATCGCGATGTCCGGGCAGGCGTTGGCGTAATCGATCGGGTAGACCTCACCGTCGCGGATCAGCGTCTCGCAGGAGTTGAACTCCCAGCGGAAGAAGGCGTTGACCAGCCGGCCGATGGTCACCACCTCCTCGCCCACCGACGGCGTCAGGAAGTTGTGCGACACCGAGTATCGGTCGTGCATCGGCCGATCCGGATCGAAGCGCATCACCATCGTCTCGGCGCCGATCGAGAGCGATCGGGCGAAGACGTCGAAACCTTCGACCGACTGCTGCAAGTGCATGATCCGCTGACCGGAGTCGTCGTACGCCGCCCGCAGATCCTCCGCTGACTGGATGCGCGTGACCCCGACCCAGGCGCCGCCGTCGTACGGCTTCATGTAGAGCGGGTAGCCGATGTTGTCGGCGACATCTTCCAACGAGAAGGCCCGGTTGTACTTCGCCGCGGTGTAGGCGAACTTCGCGTGCTCCGGCGGCTGCTTCTGCGGGATCAGCCAGGTGTCCGGGACCTGGAGGCCGAGCCGCATCATCGCGCAGTACGCAGCGTGCTTCTCCATGGCCTGAAAGGTGAACGGGCTGTTGAACAGATAGACCTCATCCATCAGGGCGATCTTCTTCAGCCATTCGCGCGGCGCGTAGTACCAGTAGGCCAACCGGTCGATGACGAGCGCCTGGCGAGGCTTCGACCGCAGGTCGAACGGTTCGATCGTCACCCGCTCGGTGGACCAGGTGTGGGTCGTTCCGTCGAGATCGACGTTCAGTGCGCTCCGGCGTACCAGCGCCTCGAATGCCGACGGCCAGTCCTCCTCGGTGCCGAGCAGCAGGCCGATCAGGTGGGTCGCCTTCGACAAGCCCTGCTCCCCTCGCCGTCACCTTGTGGTCTAGCAGAAAAAGCGCCGGCGCAGGCGAACGCGACGGCTAGGCGATCATCGCCCAGGCCGCGATGGCGCTGTTCACGCTCGTCCAGTACCCGTAGGTGACGTAGTACCAGTGCGACCAGAACGCCTGCATGTCGACCGGTTCGGTCGGCAGCGCCGCATTGATCGCCGGGTTGGAGAAGTTGCGAACCACCAGCCACGGCGGAGCGTTCGCTCCGAGTCGCTGGCTGACCAGGCCGAGCACCGCATCGCCCATCTCGACGCCGCAACCCTTGCGCTCGAGCCGGTTGCCCGTGGTGCCGAAGATGAACGAGTCGGTCGACAGGATCGGATGGAATGCCGGCAGCCCAGCACCGTCGACGTGGATCGTCGGGCGGTGGGTCAACCCGGGCAGTGCCGGCCCCTGCCAGGGGTAGTCGATCGACGGGGGCGCGAAGTCCGGCTCGGTGAGGTTGTCGGCGAGGGACTCCATCAATCGGTTTGCGGCAGTCAGTCGTCCGCTCGGGATGGTCATGCGGCTGCGATACCGCTTGCTGGCGAAGGGTTCCTCGGCGAACTCCTCGCTGAGCATGAACCGCGCACCGCGGGTGATCACCACGTCGCCCAAACCGTGCGTCGGGAACGTCGCACCGCAGGTGCCCACGGTGATCAGCAGCTTCGGCTTGGACTCACCGATGATCTGCTCGATCAGATCGGCGACCGGCAGCGTCGCCCGACCCGGCGCCGTACGCACGCCGTCCTGGTTGAGATGCAGTTCGGACTTCACGCACAGGACGCTCGTGCTGCCGACGCGCGACGGGTGATAGCTGGCGAGTCGCTTCGCCACCCGGGCCGGGGCACCCGCCTTGATCGACGGCAGATACAGCTCGAAGCCCCGGTCGTAGCGATACCACCGGCTCGCGCTGTCGACGCCAGGGGTGAACACGTCGGCAAGAGCGCGCAACTCGGCGACCGTCCAGGTGATGACCACGACATCGGCGGGCGGCAGCGGATCGGATGGATCGGGCTCGTCGACCAGCGGGACCGCTTGCGGAGCTTTGCCGCGCGGCCACGTCAGCCCGAGGTTGCGCCGCGGCTGCGGCGGGATCGCCCGACCGAACCGGCGCGGACCGAGGTCGGCTGCGGTCAGGCCCGCATCAATGATCTCGCGGCGCAGGTCACGACCGGCCGGCGTCGCGGCGCGCGGCGCGGGCCAGTTTTCTCTCACTATTGGGGTGCGATCCGTGCCAGACTTCATCAGCGACACCGCCCTATCTGCGCGACGACGGCGCAATGTTATCCAGGTGTGTGCCAGGTGCCCGGCGGAGGAGGTCACCGTGACCAAACGAGCTCTGTGCGTCGGCGTGAACAAGTACCCGCGCCCCGAGTTGGAGCTGAAGGGCTGTGTCAACGACGCGAAGGCCTGGGCCAGTCTGCTCGCCGAGCATTTCGACTTCGCCGGCTCCGACGTCACGCTGCTGACCAACGCGAAGGCGACGAAGAAAAACGTCTGGCGCGCCTTGCAGGCGCTCGTGACGCAGGCCAAGCGGGGCGACGTTCTCGTCTACTCCAACTCGTCGCACGGCACCTACCGGCGGGACACCGACGGCGACGAGCATCTGTACGACGAAGCGATCTGTCCCTATGACTGCGATGAGGCGCTGCTGCTCGACGACGAACTGCGCGAGCTGTTCGACAACCTGCCGGCCGGCGTACGGCTGACCGTCATCGCCGACAACTGCCACTCGGGTTCCGGGACGCGGGTGGCTCCAGACCTGACGCCGGATCGTCGGCGGCCCCGATTTGCCGATCCGCGGCTGCTCGGCCTGCCTGCCATCGACGACGTCCGGCGGACGGCCAAGCCGCGCAACGAGAGCAGGTCGGAGTCGTCGATGCACGAGCTGCTGCTCAGCGGCTGCCGCGCCGACCAGTATTCGTTCGATGCCCGCATCGACGGCGCGTTCCACGGCGCGATGAGTCACACGGCGGCGCAGCTCATCGCCGCCGCCGACTACCGGATCACCTACGCCCAGCTGCACCGGCAGCTGGTGCCGGCGCTGCGCGATGCGAACTTCGACCAGGAGCCGCAGCTGGAGGGCAAGACTGCATTCAAGCGCCGCCAGGTCTTCACGTGACAGGAGCGACGTGATACTCGGCGCGTACAGCACCCGGGCCGGGGGCGGCGCACGCCCGCTGCCGCGCATCGTGCAGCTCTCGATCCGGCCGCTGAGCGCCCGGCGCTTCCGGGTCGGCATCCACGAGGAGGGTTCTGGCTACTCGTTCACCCAAGACGTGGCGATGGCCGCCGCTGTCGAGGTTCGCCTGCTCGCCCTCGTCGCGGACCTGCACAGCTGGTCGCTCGGCCAGCGGCTCACCAAGCGCGCCGCTCTCGCCGCGGCCACCGAACTCGGCCGGACCCTCGATCGGGTCTTCCTGGGGCGCAACGGCGGTGCGGTGCTGGCCGGCCTCGAGCCGAAGGTGCTGCTCGTCGACGTCGATGAGACGATGCTCGGGCTGCCGTGGGAATTGCTGCAGTCGGCTCGTCGTGACTGGTCGAACGACATCAGGTTCGGCCGCATCGTCGCGACGTCGGTGCCACCGCGGCGGCACCGCGACCCGCGCACGGACGATCCCGTCGTCAAGATTCTGGTCGTCGCCAACCCCACCGACGACCTGGCGGCGACGAGCGCGGAACTCGCGGTCATCTCCGGGCTCGCCGGGCAACGCGCCAACTGCACCGTCGAGGTGCAGGTCCTCGAAGGAAAGCAGGCCACCCGGGCGGGACTGGCCGCCGCGGTCAAGGACGCCGACCACGACATCGTCCACTTCGCCGGCCACGC
>JBDSAK010000176.1:0-5351 GCA_039922195.1 Mycobacteriales bacterium | reverse complement strand
CGCTGGTGTCAGCGGCGTCGCGATCAGTGGCGTCGCCGCCGCCGGCCGTGGCGCCTGCGCCGGCGCCTGCGGAGCCTGCCCCGACGGCGCAGGAGCCTGCCGCGGCACCGTCGAGCGAGGCCGTTGTCGCGCCACCTGCGCAGACGCCGCCAAGCCCGAAGCCCGAAATCATTGCGGTGACTCCGGCGGCCGCAAAGACCGCGGACAACAGCGGGCGGCTGCTCGCCGGCTTCGCCGTGGGGGCCGCGCTCATCCTCGCGGCCGTTGCGCTTTTCGCCCGGCGTACGCCGCCCCGCCAGCGTGAACTCATCGGCTGACCGACGACGTCAGCGCAAGTGAGCCTCGAGCTCGGCACGCGCAGACGCCGGAGTGAGCCTCTCGACTCGCACCGCGGTTGCGCCAACCCACGTCGCCGCCTCGCGCAGAGCGGCGGCGACGTGGGTGACAGCGCCGGTTTCGAACGACACCTGCCGCGCGACCAGCGTCGACTTCTCGCGGGCGGGATCGACGCGGCCGACGATCCGACCCCCGGCGAGCACGGGCATCGTGAAGTAGCCGTGCACCCGAAGGTGCTTTGGCGTGTAGGCCTCGAGCCGATGGCCGTAGCCGAACATCCGCTCGGTGCGCTGGCGGTCGAACACCAGCGAGTCGAACGGCGACAGCAACGTCGTGCGATGGCGGCCGCGGATTCCTTGTCGCAACAACTGCAGCGCCGCGGGATCCGCCCAAGCCGGCGTCGGCCAGCCGGCAACGTTCACCGCCACCAGACCGGCCGGCTCGATCGCATCGCGAACTTGCTGGCGGTCGAGCCGGTGGTAGTCGGCGATGTCGGCCTCCGTGCCGATCCCCAGGCGGGCAGCCGATCGACGGGCGAGCTCGGTCACGCAGGTGGCATCGTCGTACTCGGGGCCGAATAGCTCTTTCGGGAGCACGCGCTCGGGCAGGTCGTACACGCGGCGCCAGCCCGAGCGGCGCGCGCAGATGACCAGGCCTGCGCTGAGCATCCGCTCGACCGAGACCTTCGCCTTGGACCAGTCCCACCAGGGGCCGCCGTTCTTCGCGCCACCGAGCTGCGTCGACGTGAGGGGCCCTTCCACGCGCAGCCGCGCCACAATCTCGCGGGACAGCTTCGGATCGGTGTCCGGATACTTGGCTGCGTAGCGCCGGCGGCGGAACGCGAACCACGGCCAGTCCTCCAGCGGCAGCACCGTGGCGGCGTGACCCCAATACTCGAAAGCGGCCGCCGGCTCTCCCCAGTAGGCGGCCTCGACCGCGGGTCGGCCGACCGCTCCGAGCCGTGCGTAGGGGACCAGCTCGTGTGATCGCGCGAGCACCGAGATCGTGTCGAGTTGGACGAGTCCGATGCGCTGCAGTACGCCGGGTACGCCGCCCGTGCGGTCGGGCGCGCCGATGAATCCCTGCAGCGCAAGAAACAGCCGGCGCGCGTCATCGCCGCTGACGGTCTCGGTCATCGGCCGAGTACGTCGGCCGCTACGGTTTCGAGCACCGCTTCGCTGCCGGCGTACCAGCTGCTCTCGCGTGGCCAGTGGGTGACGACGTCGGTGAAGCCAAGTGCTTCCGCGCGCCCGACGGCGTCCTTGAAGGCTTCGACACTCGACAACGAATACACCGGCGAGGAGTCGATGCTCAGCGTCTGGGTGATGGTCGTCGGTTCGCGACCAGCGGTGGCGAGCGCGTCGTCGAATCGGTTGCGCGCATCGCCGATAGCGCGCCACCACTCGTCGGCGTCATCGACCTTGGGTCCAGTTGTCACCCAGCCGGCGCCGTACCGGACCGCGAGGCGCATCGACCGAGGTCCGTTCGCGGCCATCATGAAGGGCACTCGCGGCTGCTGGCTGCAGCCCGGTATCGCGCGCGCGTCGACCGCGTTGTAGTAGTCGCCGTGCGCGGTGAGGTGCTGCTCGGTCAGCAGCCGGTCGAGGATGTCGACGAACTCGGCGAACCGGTCGACTCGCTGCTTGGGCGAGAGTGCCGGCATACCGAGCACGGCGGCATCGAACTCGCCGCCGCCGGCTCCGACGCCGAGCGTCAGGCGGCCGTCGCTGATGTCGTCGAGCGACGTGATCTCGCGTGCCAGGTGCACGGGATGGCGGAAGTTGGGGGAGGCGACAAAGGTGCCGAGACGGATGGTCGTCGTGGCCGTGGCCGCAGCGGTCAGCGTTGCGATCGAGTCGAACCACGGACCGTCGACGAGGTCGCGCCAGCCCAGATGGTCGTACGTCCACGCATGGTCGAACCCATACTCCTCGGCGCGACGCCATCGTCCGCGGGCGATCGTCCACGGCTGATCAGGGAGGATGGCGATTCCGAAGCGCATGGTTGGCAAGGCTACCCGGGCAGGTACGCCGTGAAGCTAGTTGCGATGCCGATGGCGACCGCGGCGTTGACGATGGCAAAGCTGGTGAGCCGAGTCGACGTCCAGTACGCCGAACGCCACGGCGTACGACGGCCTCCTGGGAGCGGACCTGCTCCGGGACCGGCTCGAACAACATCTCCGCTGAGATCGCCCACAATCTCACGCCGGGTGCGCACGGCCGCCGCAATGGCGAAAACGCATGCCAGCACGATCGCGACGTAGAACGTCTTCGGAAGGGTCTCCCGCTCGCCGGACAGTCGCGAACCCCACCAGTAGCCTCCGGCGTAGCCACCCACCGCGCAGACAAGGCCGGCGACGACCAGGCGCGTCACGCGAGTGGACAACGCCGCGGCGACCCCACGCGAGACACCCTCCAGCAGCGCGTTGAACAGCAGCTCGCCGAAAATCTCGAGGATGAAAGTGACGACGAACTCGATCATGGCGGGCAGCGTGGGGGCGGGCGGTGCACCGCGTCAAGAACGACGGATCTAAAAGACGGGAATGATGTCCTCGGGCCCGATGTCGCCGACGTCGACTCCGTCGAGGTCGAGCTCGGGAATCGCGGGGAACTCCACGCCCCAGCGCTCCACGATGGCCCGCACCTTCGCCATCGCGGTCTTCCAGTTGTCCGCCTGCTCGTCGAAGGACAGCACCCCGAGTCCTGCATCGCGGGCGTGGTCGATGAGCACGCGGTGGTTGGGCAGGAAATAGTCAGGGATGTCCCAGAACTGGGGGGGAGGCTCCCAGAGCACCATCGACAGGAACACGAATCCCGCGCGGAGCTGTCGCGTGATCGTCACCTTGTCGGCGGGCGTCAGCTTCGGGTAGTCCTCTTCCAGCAGGGTCATGCAGATCTGCAGGTGACGCGATTCGTCGCGGCCGATGCGAGTGAAAACCTCTTGGAAAACGGGGTTCTTCGCACCTGTTGCCATCATCCGGAACAACGTCGACGACGCGACCTCGCCCATCATGAACGACGTGAACAGCACCGCCATCGGGTACTTGCCCAGCGAGCTGTTGTAGCCGGTCCAGTAGCGGCCGCCGTTGTGGTAAAGCCAGCCGATGTTGTTGTGCGCGGCCTTCTCGAGATCAGTCTCGGGAACCCAGTCGAGCGGCCCGCCCGGCCACAGCTTGGTGATCGCGCGCTGGCAACACTCCTCGTGGTTCATCTCGTCTCGGGTGATCGAGAAGAAGCACTTGCGGATCGGATCTTCCTGATGCATCTCAAATGCATGGATCGTCGCGCGGGCGAAGACCGCGGGACCGCTGGCGTCGAAGTTGGCCAGCAGCGCCCACCAATACATCATTCCGAGCCGTTGCTCGCGGGTGTACGCCGACGGGTCGAGCTCGTCCCACGCCAGGTCCGAGGGGTTCCAGATGTTCAGCTTGGATTTCTCGTACAGATCGGCCAGCTTTTGCGTGTCGACGCGCCACTCGATCGGGTAGATGTTGGGTTGCGGCACCTCGGGATACGGCGCGAAGCCGCCGTCCGGAACGACCAACTCCGACATCTCATCCTCCACGCTGTGCCCGTTTCGCCCACGATACGCCGGGTTGACTGCCGCTCACCCGCGGACCGGCTCCGTCAGGCGGCCTTCTCCAGGCCCGGTGGCAGCGAGCCCTTCGCTTTCTGCCACCCCGCGGCGGCTCCGCGCAGCGCGACGAGGCGCGCTACACCGAGGGCAATGCCGGTCGCGACCGCCCATAGCACCGCGTCGGGCCACGAGGTGGTGGTCGAAGCCGGGGTGGCCGGCGGGTCGTCGTGCTTGCGCGCGCGCCAGACGCGGCCGAGTGCTTGCCTCGTCAGCGCCGCGGCCGCTAGTCCGCTCGCGCCTCCGACAACCCGCCACATCATCGCGTCGGTCTTGCGTCCCATCGTCAGCCTTCCTCTTCGACTAGGAGTGTTCGGGGCGTCAGTGGCGTGTTCGCCGGGCCTTGCACCACGGCGCCGTCGGCGTCGAATCGTGAGCCGTGGCAGGGGCAGTCCCAACTCTTCTCCGCGTTGTTGAAAGCCACGATGCAGCCGAGGTGCGTGCAGACGGCGGACACCGCGTGCAGCTCGCCTTCATCGTCGCGATGCACGGCGACCTTCTCGCCATCGATCCGCACGATCGCACCCTCGCCGACCGCGACATCGTCGAGCGAATCGGTGTATGACGTCTTGAGCCGATCACCGATGAAGCGCTTCGCCACATCGAAGTTGGCCGACGCGAATCTCTTCGCTTCCGCCACCGGCTTGATGCGCCGTGGGTCGTAGAGCGATGCCCAGGGGTTTTCGATGCCGGTGACGAGGTCGGCAAGGATCAGGCCGGACAACGTGCCGTTGGTCATGCCCCAACCACCGAAGCCCGTTGCCACATAGGTGTTCTTCGCGCCGATGTGCAACAGGCCGATGTACGGCACGCGGTCGGTCGTCGTGTTGTCCTGCGTGGACCAGCGATGCGTGAACTCCTCAACGGCGAATCGCTCGGTCGCCCAGTTGGCAAGCGCCTGGTAGCGGCTCTCGACGTCGGTTTCGTGCCCCGGCTTCCATGGTTCACCGGTCACGATCAGCAACCGTCTGCCGTCGCCGTACGGCGCCGTGCGTACGGATCGCGTATTGCTCTCAGTGCTGATGTACATGCCGTCCGGCGCCTGCGCCGGGTCGATCGGCGCTGCGACGACCACGTCACGATGCGGTTCGAGGCGGCTGAACAGCAGCGCCCGGTCGAGGATCGGAAAGTGCGTTGCGACGATGACATGGTCAGCGACGACGGTTCCGCCTTCGGTCGTGACCGTGCACGGCGATCCCTCGTCGACGCCGGTGACCCGGGTGCGCTCGTAGATGTCGCAGCCATCTCCGGGCAGGCCCGCGGCGATGTGCAGCAGGTATTTCCGGGGGTGGAACTGGGCTTGCCCCTCGGCCCGGATCGCCGCCGCGAACCCGTAGGGCAGGGTGCTGTCGGTGACGAACGTCGCCGGCAGCCCGGCGCGC
>JBDSAK010000175.1:0-4393 GCA_039922195.1 Mycobacteriales bacterium | reverse complement strand
GCGGCGTTCGGCCTGCGCGTTCAGTGCAACGGGGTGGTCGACCCGCCGCCGGCAGAACCCAGCACGTGCGTCAGCCGCGCGGCCGCCGATCGGCAACAGGCGGCAGAGGTGGCCCAGGCGCTTGCGCGAGCCGCGCTGCTCGCGGCAGACGAGGTCGACGGGGACGCCGCGCGAGCGTTGCTGCGCGGCACCGAAAGCATTGCCGGGGTTGGGGGAGCGGGCGTCTCCCCCCAGACCGTCCGGCCGGATACCGCCACGGCGCACATCTGGACCCCCGCTTCGATTCCGACTCGGGGCTCGGCGCGCGAGGTCGCCGCGTGGTGGGCAGCCTTGCCGGGCGAAGCGCAGGAGGCCCTCGTCGGATTGCAGCCCGACGCCCTGGGCGGCCTCAACGGTGTGCCGGCGAGCGTCCGGCACGCAGCAAATGTCGAAGTTCTGGAGCGTGCATCGGCCGAGGCGCAGGAAACGATGGCCCGCGCGAGCACCGCCTTCGGCGGACCCGACCTTCCTGCCTACCTGTCCGCGCTGAGTCGGCAGTCGCTGGTGGCATCGGTCCGCAGTGAGCTCGCCGGCGACCCGCAGCGCAGACTGCTGACACTCAACTTCGGCGACGGAGGTCACGCCGCGGTTGCGGTCGGCGATGTCGACACTGCGAGGCACGTCGCGATCCTGGTCCCGGGTCTCAACGCTGATGCCAGGGGAGACCTAGACAACCTCGTCGGCGATGCCATGACGGTGCAGACCACGGCAAAAACGGTCGCGCCGAACGAGAGCGTCGCCGTTGTCGCCTGGATCGGCTACCGCACTCCCAACCTGATCTCGGTTCTGTTGAGCAAGCGCGCACAGGCTGGCGGCAAGCGACTGGCGGCGTTCACGCGCGGCGTCGATGAGGCACGGGCGATGGCGCGGGTCGGCCGCGGCTCACCTGACCCGTTCCATCTGACGGTCGTCGGGCACTCGTACGGCTCACATGCGACGGCAGAGGCGTTGGAGCGGACGGACGTGGTCGATGATGCGGTGTTCTTGGGCAGTCCGGGGGTCGACCAACTCCACTCGAGGCAGCTCATCAAAGGCGGGGGTCACCTCTACGTGGCCGAAGCCGGCGACGACGGCTACGCGGATCTCGGCGGGTGGTTCCGGCAGGACCCGAGTTGGCGCGGGTTCGGGGCGATCCCGCTACCGACGGGAGGAGCCATGATCGATGACCGGTGGTGGGAAGCGTCCCATGGTCACAGCGAGTACTACACCCCTGGCACGGAGTCGGTCCGCCGGATTGCGGGCGTCGTGCTGGGGACGCCGGTGGGATGATTCGTACTGTCGGCGCAACGCTCGCCGTCCTGATAGACATCACGACGTGATCGGCTACCCGCTGCTCCTCGACCTGAGCGGCAAGCGCGTCGTCGTCGTCGGTGCGGGCACGGTGGCAACGCGACGGACGGCAGCGCTCGTCGAGGCCGGCGCGAAGGTGACCGTCATCGCGCCGACCGGGTCTGCCGCGTTGGCGGCGCTCGACGTCGACTGGCAGCGTCGGGAGTACACCGACGGGGATCTTATCGGGGCGTGGCTGGTTCACGCCGCGACCGACGACACCGAGGTCAATGCCGCTGTTGCCGCCGACGCGCAGGGCGCCGGGGTGTGGTGCGTGCGGGCCGACGACGCCGCCGAGTCCGCCGCGTGGGTGCCGGCTGTCGCGCGGGAAGGCGACGTCACCCTGGCCGTCAACGCCGGGCGCAACCCGCGCCTGGCGGTCGCCGTACGGGATCGGCTGGGTGAACTGCTGCCTCAGATCGCGGCCGATTCCGCCAGCGCAGCCCGTCGCGTTGACTGAGCACTCACGAGGTGATGGAGTGCGCACTATCCCGCCGTAAGCGGGATGACGGATGCAGTTGAGGAAGCCGGTGCGATTCCGGCGCGGTCCCGCCACTGTGACCGGGGAGCAGACTCCACGCACGGCCACGGCCCACGGGCTGGAAGGCCGGAGGAAGCGCTGATCCGGGAGCCAGGACACTCGTGCGTTCGTGTCTTTCGATCGGGGCGTGTGAACCCCGTAAGGAGCACGGCATGTCGACTCTCGTCCACCGGTCCTACCGGATCCCCGCCCGCGCACGCGTCGTGCTTGTGCTCGCGGTCGCGCTGCTCGCGGTGTTCGCTGTCGCGTTCGACCAGAGCTACCTGCTGACCGGCACCGCACACGCCGACAACGTGGTGCACGAGTTCTTCCACGACGCACGGCACCTGCTCGGCGTTCCCTGCCACTAGCGGATGACCATCACCGGTTCCCTGAAGAGGGGGCTGGTCGCAGGCCTGTGTGCCGGCCTCCTGGCCGCGCTCTTCGCGTTCGTCGTCGCTGAACCAACGATGGACCGTTCGATAGCGCTCGAGGAGTCGCGGGCTGCCGCGACTGCTCACCAGGGCGATCATCCCTATCCCATTTCGCGAGACACGCAGCGGCGCTTCGGTGCTCCGGCCGGATTCTTACTTGTCGGTGCGGCGCTAGGGCTGCTGTTCGGCCTCCTGTACGCCGGACTGCGGGGCCGGGAGGAGCACTGGCGCCGCAGTTTGATGTTGGGCGCGGCGGCCGTCGCCGTCGCTCTCATCGTCTTCGTCCGATATCCGCCCAACCCGCCCGGCGTCGGCGACACCGACACGGTCGACGAGCGCACCCGCTACTACTTCGCCGCCCTGCTGCTCGGCGTCGCGGTCGTGGCCGGGGCGTGGCGCATCTCCCGCCACCTCGCGGCACGCGGATGGCCGGCGTCCCATCGGCACGCCGTCAGCGGTCTCGGCGCGATTGCTGTCATCGGCGCGGCGTACGCCGTGCTGCCCACGCCGGACGACGACGCCACTATTCCGGCGACGTTGTTGTGGGACTTTCGGATGCTGTCCCTCGGCGTGCAGCTGCTGCTGCTCGGCGGGACGGCCGCGGTCTTCGGCTTGTTGACCGAGCGGGCTTCGCGCGACGTCCGATGACCGCAGTACGCCGGGTGCTGCTGGTCAGACATGCGGGCACGGCTGCCACCCGGCACGGTGACGTGGCTGCGGACGAGCCTCTCACGGACGCCGGCCGGCGGGCCGCCGCACAGCTCCGGTCGCTGGTGCCCGGCGGAGGCGTCGCTGTCTGCAGCCCCACCGCCCGGGCCCGCGAGACGGCGGTGGCCGCGGGGTGGCCCGCCGTCGACGAGCCGCGGCTCGGGCCACTCGACCTCGGATTGTGGGGGAGCAAGTCGCTCCAGGAGATCGGCGGAATGGATCCGGCCGGCCTGGTTCGCTGGCTCAGTGACCCGTCGGCGCGCCCCCACGGCGGTGAGACGGTCCTTGAACTGATCGAGCGCGTCCGCAACACCCTCGCAGCCTGGCACGAGCCGGGCGCGGGCGACCTCGTCGCCGTGACGCACGCGGCGATCGTCCGGGCCGCTGTCGTCGTGGCGATGGGCGCGCCGGCGGAGTCGTTCTGGCGCGTCGACGTGACGCCCTCGTCGGTGACCGAGCTGCACACGCGCGGCTCCGGCTGGGTACTCGTCCGCACCAATGTGACGAGCGCGTGAGTACGCCCCGCGGGCTGGCGGCGGGCGCGGCGCTCGACGCCGCCTTCGGCGACCCGCAGCGTTTTCACCCGGTCGCCGGCTTCGGTCTCCTGGCCGGTCGCGCGGAACGCCTGCTGTGGCGCCCGTCGCGTGCTGCGGGTGCGGCGTACACCGTGCTCTGTATTGCGGGCGCGCTGGTCGCCGCGAGGGTTGCCGCGGGCGGCTCGCACTCGCGGCGCCGGACCGCCGGGGTCGCCGCAATCGCGTGGGGAGTGCTCGGCGCGCGGTCGCTCGGTGCGGAAGCGCTGCGCATCGACGATGCGCTCGGCCGCGGCGACATCGGGGCCGCGCGCGAGCTGTTGCCCCGGCTGTGCGGCCGTGATCCCGCCGCGCTGTCCGAAGCGGAGATTGTCCGCGCGACGGTCGAGTCGGTGGCCGAGAACACCTCGGACGCCGTCGTCGCGCCGCTGCTGTGGGGTGCCCTCGCAGGTGCGCCTGGCTTGGCCGGCTACCGAGCCGTCAACACCCTCGACGCGATGGTCGGCTACCGGTCGGCGCGCTACGAGACATTCGGCTGGGCAGCCGCCCGTCTCGACGACCTCGCGAACGTCGTGCCGGCGCGGCTGACCGCGTTGCTCACCATGGCGGCGGCGCCGGCCGTCGGCGGCGACCCGCGCACCACCCTGCGGGTGACGCGAGCCGACGGCCGCAACCATCCGAGTCCCAATTCCGGGTGGTGCGAGGCGGCGTTCGCGGGGGCCCTCGACGTTCGGCTCGGTGGCCGCAACGTGTATGGGGACCGCGTCGAGGACCGGCCCTACCTCGGCGGCGGCCGCGCGCCCCGGCGAGAAGACATCGCGCGCGCGGTG
>JBDSAK010000174.1:0-7931 GCA_039922195.1 Mycobacteriales bacterium | reverse complement strand
GGTCGAGGACGACGTCGACGAGTCCCGCGAGCTGCTCCGCTGGGTCGCGGACGAGCACTTCACCTTCCTGGGCTACCGCGACTACGACCTCGTCAAGGACGGCGACGAGGACGTGCTGCGACCGATCCTCGGCACCGGGCTCGGGTTGTTGCGCGACGTCGGCTACCAGCCCCAGTCGACCAGTTTCGCGAAGCTGCCGGCGAGCGTCCGTGCGAAGGTGCGGGAGCCGACCCTGCTCGTCCTGACGAAGGCCAACACGCGCTCGACCGTGCACCGCCCGGCCTACCTCGACTACATCGGGATCAAGCGATTCGACAATCTCGGCCAGGTGGTCGGCGAGCGGAGATTCCTCGGCCTCTACACCTCTGTCGTCTATGCCACGAGTCCGCGGGACATCCCGTTGCTGCGCCGCAAGGTGCAGGCGGTCATCGACCGCGCGGCGCTGCCGGCCGGGGGTCACCTCGCGAAGGCGCTTGTCGACGTACTCGAGGGCTACCCGCGTGACGAGCTGCTGCAGGCCAGCACGACTCAGCTGTTCGAGACCGCGATGGGTGTCGTCCAGTTGCAGGAGCGGCAGCGGGTCCGCGTGTTCGTGCGGCCCGACACCTTCGGCAGGTTCGTCTCCTTTCTGGTCTACCTGCCGCGCGACCGCTACACGACCGCGGCGCGGCTGCAGGTCCAGCGGGTACTCATGGAGGCGTACGCCGGATCGACGATCGACTACTATGTGACGCTGTCGGAGTCGGTGCTGGTTCGGATCCACTTCGTCGTCTACGTCGAGCCCGGGGAGCTCGAGCAGCCGGACGTCGCGGAGATCGAACGCCGGGTCGCGGCGGTGACCCGCTCGTGGTCGGACGACCTGCGCGACGCGCTCTGCGAACAGCTCGACGAGTCGCGCGCCCTCGAATTGTTCGACGTGTACGGCGGCGCATTCCCGGCGGCCTATCACGAGGACTTCGCCCCGCACACGGCCCTGGCCGACATGGCGGTGCTAGCGCAGCTAGATCCCGCCGGCGACCTCGCGTCGTACCTCTACG
The DNA here is from genome assembly GCA_039922195.1 of Mycobacteriales bacterium. Lineage (GTDB taxonomy): Bacteria > Actinomycetota > Actinomycetes > BP-191 > BP-191 > JBDTYE01. The sequence continues at coordinate 6,894 of JBDSAK010000174.1, read as the reverse complement.
AGCCCGAGGGCAGTGTCCCGGGAACCCTGCGCTTCAAGGTGTTCCGAAGTGGCTCCCCGTTGGCCGTCTCGGACGTCCTGCCCCTGCTGCAGCACCTCGGCATGCGCGTACTCGACGAGCGGCCGTACGGAATCCGCCGGCGGGAGTCGGCCACCGCCTGGATTTACGACTTCGGTCTGGCGCCGATGCACGGCCCGGTCGAGGTGCGCGCGGTCGGCGGGCGATTCGAGCAGGCATTCACTCAGGTGTGGCGCGGACGCGCGGAGGACGACGGCTTCAACCGGCTCGTGGTCGTCGCGGGGCTGGAGTGGCGCGATGTCGTGGTCCTGCGTGCCTACGCTCGTTATCAGCGGCAGACCGCGGCGAAGTACACGCAGCAGTACGTCGAGGACGCGCTGGCCAACAATCCGCGCATCGCGGCACTGCTCATCGACCTGTTCCGGTTGCGATTCGCGCCGCTCAGAAGGGGCGAGACCGACCGACCGGAAGCCATCGCGGCCGTCTGCGCACATCTGCGCCAGGCGCTGGACGACGTCGTCACGCTCGACGAGGATCGCATCCTGCACAGCCTGCTGGCCCTTGTCGAGGCGACGCTGCGCACGAATGCCTTCCAGGCCGACGCCGACGGACGGCTCAAGGAATACCTTTCGCTCAAGTTCGACTCCGCACTGGTGCCTGACCTGCCCCTGCCCCGGCCGCTTTACGAGGTGTTCGTCTATTCGCCGCGCGTCGAGGCGGTGCACCTGCGCGGCGGGAAGGTTGCCCGCGGTGGTATTCGCTGGTCGGATCGCCGCGAGGATTTCCGCACCGAAGTGCTCGGCCTGATGAAGGCGCAGATGGTCAAGAACGCCGTCATCGTGCCGGTAGGCGCGAAGGGCGGCTTCGTCGTCAAGCGACCGGTTTCCACCGACCTCATCACCGAGGTCGTCGACTGCTACCGAACCATGATGCGCGGCCTGCTGGACCTCACCGACAACATCGTCGGCGGGGCAGTCGTGCCCCCGCCTGACGTCGTCAGGTATGACGACGACGATCCCTACCTGGTCGTCGCGGCCGACAAGGGCACCGCCTCGTTCAGCGACATCGCCAACGAGGTCGCCGCCGAATACGGGTTCTGGCTGGGAGACGCATTCGCGTCCGGCGGTTCGTCGGGCTACGACCACAAGAAGATGGGGATCACCGCCCGCGGCGCGTGGGAGTCGGCCCGGCGGCACCTGCGCGAGCTGGGCATCGATTCGGTCAATGAGCATTTCACCGTCGTCGGCATCGGCGACATGTCCGGCGATGTCTTCGGCAACGCCATGCTGCAGTCGCGCCGCATCAGGCTGGTCGGCGCGTTCGACCATCGTGACATCTTCCTGGATCCGCGGCCCGACGCGGCCGTCGGCTTTGCCGAGCGCGAACGATTGTTCCAGCTCCCGCGTTCGACGTGGGCGGATTACAACCCCGCGCTGATCTCCGCAGGCGGCGGCGTGTTCTCACGCTCGGGCAAATCCATTCCGCTGTCACCCCAGATTCGCGAAGCCCTCACCATCGAGGCAACCACACTGCCGCCGGAAGAACTCATCAAAGCGATCCTCATGGCGCCGGTCGACCTGTTGTTCAACGGTGGCATCGGCACGTACGTGAAGGCGTCGGCGCAGTCGCACGCCGATGTCGGTGACCGTGGCACCGACTCGCTGCGCGTCGATGCCACGCAGCTGCGCTGCCGCGCCGTCGTCGAAGGGGGGAATCTGGGCCTGACGCAGCTGGCGCGCGTCGAGTACGCGCTGCGCGGTGGCCACATTTTCACCGACGCGATCGACAACTCGGCGGGGGTCGTCACGTCGGACCACGAGGTCAACATCAAGATCCTCCTCGGCGCAGCGGTGGCGACCGGTCGTCTCACGGTCGCGCAGCGCGACGAGCTGTTGGCGGACATGACCGACGAGGTTGCCGATCTCGTGCTGCGGTTCAACTACAGCCAGACGCGCGTACTCAGCCTGGCGAGGCTGCAGGCCGCGGAGATGGTGGACGTCTACGCGCGTTTCGTCCGAAAACTGGAGGGGGCCGGCCGGCTCAACCGCGCTATCGAATACCTGCCCAGCGATGGCGAACTCGAGGACCGCCGTGCTGCCGGGCTGGGCCTGACCATGCCCGAACTCGCCATCCTGCTCGCGTACACGAAGGTCGGTCTGGCCGCCGAACTCCTTGCCTCCGACGTACCCGAGGACCCGTTTCTGTCGCAGGAGCTCGCGGCCTACTTTCCCGGGCCGCTGCGCTCGGCGTACGGCGACGAGATGGTCGCGCACCCGCTGCGCCGCGAGATCGTGGCGATGGCGATCACCAACGGTGTGGTCAACCGGGCCGGCATCACCTTCATCTTCCGGATGGGGGAGGAGACCGGAGTATCCGCGGCCGAACTCGTGCGGGCGCACCGCGCTGCCCGCGAGATCTTCGCGATGCGCGACATCTGGGCGCAGATCGAGCGCCTGTTCGACGAGATCCCGGTCGACGTACAGAACACGATGCAACTCGAGACGCGACGAGTGATCGAGCGTGCGGTCCGGTGGCTGGTGCGACGCGGCTCGCACCTCGACGTGGGCCGGACCGTTGCCGAGTTCGCGCCGGGTATCGCGGCGGTTTCTGCGCACCTTCCTGGCGCACTGGTCGGTGCCGACCGGGCCGCCGTCGACGTCGAGCGAGCGCGCTTCGAGGCGGCCGGTGCTCCGGTGCAGCTCGCCGCGACGGTGGCCGCCCTCGGCCCGTTGTTCTCGGGTCTCGATATCTGTGCGGTCGCCGCATCGCAGGGCTTCCGGGTCGAGGACGTGACCGACGTCTATTTCGCCCTGGCCGACCAGCTGTCGTTGAGCTGGCTGCGCGCGAGGATCAGTGAACTCCCGCGCGCCGACCGTTGGCAGACACTCGCCCGCGCCGCGCTGCGCGACGACTTCAACGCGCTCCATGCGGCCCTGGCCTCGAATGTTCTCGAAACGACGGCCGGCGCACCGCCTGCCGTCGCGCTGGAAACGTGGGGCGCCGCGCGAGGACCTGCCATCGAACGGGTGGCGCAGGCATTCGCCGACATCCGGGCCGCCGGCCTCGCGGACCTCGCCACCTTGTCCGTGGCCGTACGCGAGGTCCGGGCGGTGCTCGGATGACGCGCAGACTGTTACTGCTCGCGAGCGACAAGGCGGGCGGTGCGGACGACGACACGCTCGCGACAGTCGCGGAAGTGTTGTCGAAGAACTTCGAGGTCCAGACCGCCATGACGTCGTCCGCGGAAGAGCTCGATGCCGCGCTCGCTGAGCTCGACGGGCGCATTCTCGTGATTGCGGGCGGCGACGGCAGCCTGCACGCCGTCGTCGCTGCGCTGTTCCGACGTGGCGAGCTCGCCGATGCGGACCTGGCGCTCGTACCGCTCGGCACCGGGAACGACTTCGCGCAGACTGCCGGTATCCCGCCCGGTGCCGTCGACGCGGCCTCGATCATCGCGGATGCCGTACGCCGCCCCTTCGACCTCATCGTCGACGACCGCGCAGAGGTCGCGGTCAACGTTGTCCACGCCGGCGTCGGGGCCGACGCAGCAGATCGGGCCACCGCACTGAAGCCTGCGCTCGGCGTCGCGGCATATCCAGTGGGCGCCATGGTGGCTGCGGCGACCAGCAGTGGCTGGAATGTGACGGTCGAGGCCGACGGCGTCCTCGTGCACGACGACGCGGCCGTTTTCATGGTTGCCGTTGCCAACGGGCGCACGATCGGGGGCGGCACTGCGGTCTGCCCGGTTGCCGACCCCTCCGACGGACTGCTCGACCTCGTCATCGTCACCGCGGTCGGGGTGACGGCACGGGTCGGATTTGGCGCGGATCTGCGCAAGAGCGAGCACTTTGACCGCGATGACGTGACACACGTGCGCGCGCGAACCGTGACGATCCGCGGCGACAGTCTGAGCTACAACGCCGACGGCGAAGTGGGCGAGCCGGTCGCATCGCGGGTGTTCTCGGTGCTGCCGTCGTCGTGGACGCTCCGTGTCGCGAAGCCACCCGAGTTCGCCCCGCTCGAGCCCGAATGAAGTGACCGTTCGCGTCGTCCTTCAGAGCGGATGTGAGCGTGGCGATTCACGGTCAGAGGTCATTTCGCGGTGTGTGGGGGTCAGAAGTAGTCCTCGACGAGCGTGGCCGTGCGCTCCAATGCTCGCTGCACCAGGCCGCGCTTGGCCCAGTCCGCCGCCGTCACGGGGGTGCTCGTCAGCAGGTCGTTGTCGAAGTCGGCGTCGAGAACAGCGACCAGCGCCGGGTCCAGGACGACGAGCGCGACCTCCTCGTCGAGGTTCATCGAGCGCTGATTGACGTTCGGCGAACCAATCACGCAGGCCACGCCGTCTACCGTCATCACCTTGGCGTGCAGCATGCTCGTGTCGTAGGTGAACAGCTGCGATCCCGTGTCGAGCAAGTTCTGGTAGTCCTCCTGCGCCACGATCTGCGACATCCGCTTGTCGATGTTGTCTCCCGGCACGAGCACCTGCACCTCGACGCCGCGCCGCACCGCAGCGCCTAGGTAGTCGATGTAGTCGTCGTCGGGATTGAAGTACGCCGTTGTCACCCGGACCCGCGAAGTGGCCCGCTCGATCAACGCGCGGAACACTGTCGCGATATCAGACCAGCCGATATCGCTCGACCCGCGGACGACCTGAACCGTGGACTCACCGCACTGCGGCTGCTCGGGGAACCGGTCGATCTCGGGGTCGAAGAGCGGGCGTCCCGTTTCGGCCCAGTTCTGTGCGAACGCGGCTCGTAGGCCGTCGACCGCGGGACCCCGGACTCGGAAGTGCGAGTCACGCCATTCGCCGCTGTTGCGCGCATCGCCGCACCATTCCTCGGCAATCCCCACGCCGCCGGTGAACGCGACCTCCTCGTCACATACGAGGACCTTGCGGTGGGTGCGGTGGTTGAGGTGTTTCGGCTTCAGCGCCCCCGGTGAGCGAAACCACTCCACCTGACCGCCGGCGGCTTTGATCTGTTCGAGCAGTGGCTTTTCCATGGGTCGAGCGCCGATCGCGTCAAGCAGCACACGGACGCGGACACCGGCCGCCGCTCGCTCGGTGAGCGCGTCGGCGAACTCAGTGGCAATGGGGCCCTTCCAATAGACGAAGGTCAGCATGTCGACGGTGCCGGTCGCCGATCGAATGGCCTGGAGCATCGCGGGGAAAATCTCGTCGCCATTACGGAGCCGGTCGATCGCGTTGCCCTCGGTCGCCGGCACACCGACGAGCCCCTCGATGCAGCGGCGCAGGCGCTGGGTGACCCTGTCGACAGCGGGTGTGCCGGCCGAACCGACTTTCTCGCTCTCCATGGCAACAAGTGTCGCATTCGAGGTTTGAGCAAACCCGACATTGCCGGAAAGCACGGCCGAGAGTGGACATTGGACCACGTCTCCTCCTAGGTTGGCGTAGCACCCGCCCACCGCAGCGGGTGCCAGCCGGATGCGCGCCGAGCCCCGTCCAGTCTGGCTGACCGGCCGCCCACTGGACGGGGACGGGGAACCCATGGTTCCTCGGACGCCACAAGCGTCCTTGGGGTGAAGCCACGACCAGTGGCCGGGCACCTTCCCAGCCCGAACCCGACAGCTAACCCCGCAGGCGTGAGGGGAGTGACCGGTATGAGCTCTACTTTGCGTCTGCGTAAACGGCCGCGCCTCCGCGTTCTCAACGTGCTTGCCGTCGCCTGTGTCAGTGCGGTGGTGCTCGTCGGTCCTGCCACGAGCGCCTCGGCGGCAACGACCACGATCTCCCGGGTCCGTCTCAATGCGGCGGAAGCGCGCATGCTGCGGCTGGTCAACGTGCAGCGCGCTCGCGCCGGCGTACCGGTTCTGCGCATCGCGGCCGGTTACACCGACGTCGCGCGGCGCTGGTCGCGGGCCATGGCCGCCCGCCACACGCTCGTCCACAACCCGAGGCTCGCCGCCAACGTCAGCACGTCCGGCGGTGCGACGTGGCGGGCGATCGGCGAGAACGTTGCCTACGGATACGGCCCGAGCACCGTCTTCGCCATGTACATGAAGTCCCCGCCGCATCGCGCCAACATCCTGAGTCGCAGCTACCGGTACGTCGGGATCGGTTGGGTGGAGACGAGCGCTGGGCCCGGCTACACGACTCTGGTCTTCTCGAGTTCGTACTCGACGTCCTATGGGCCGGCCAGGGTCGCTCCTGCTCCGTGCCGGCTCTACCGCTAGCAGCACCGAGGCTTCGTCCGGGTTACGTTCCTCGTATGCTTTTACCTACGGCGACATCGAACGGCCCGGGCGTTCGACTGCGCGTGCTCGGCATCCCGGTGCGCTTCGACGCGTGGTTCTTCATCATCGGCGTGTTGATCAACTACAGCGCGGGCGTCGAGGTCGTGCTGCTGTGGTTGTTCATCCTCGGTGGCTCGGTGCTCGTGCACGAGCTGGGCCACGCGCTCGTCGCGCGCACGACGGGCGCCCGGCCAGAGATCGTCATCCACGCTCTCGGCGGCCTCACCTCATGGTTGCCGCCGACTGCTGTGAGTCGCGGCCGTCGGGTGGCCATCTCACTCGCGGGACCGGCCGCAGGGATCAGTCTCGGCCTGGTGTTCTGGGCCGCCCGACGGGCGGGCGTCGGCGCGGCGGGCGGGCTTGGGGCGCGGGCGATCTCGATGGGGATCGTCGTCAACATCTTCTACGGTCTGCTGAACCTGCTACCGATCCTGCCATTGGACGGCGGACAAACGCTGCGGGATCTGCTGCCTGGCGACGACGCTCGCCGTGAGCGAGTAGCGGCCATCGTGTCGATCGTCGTCGGCGTAGCGATGGCCGGTGTCGCGATGTCCTACGAGATCTATTTCGGTGCAGTGTTCCTGGCGCTCTTCGTGGTCATGAACATCGCGACGCTCCGGGGGC
>JBDSAK010000173.1:0-3172 GCA_039922195.1 Mycobacteriales bacterium | reverse complement strand
CCCGGAACGGCTACCGGGCACGGGAGTGGGACACCCGCGCCGGGACGGTGGAGGTCGCGATCCCCAAGCTGCGGTCCGGGTCGTATTTCCGGACTGGCTGCTGGAGCGGCGGCGCCGCGCGGAGCGGGCGCTGACCACCGTCGTCGCGACGTGCTATCTGCTGGGGGTGTCGACGCGGCGGATGGAGAAACTCGTCGAAACCCTGGGTATCACCCGGCTTTCCAAAAGCCAGGTCAGTGTGAGGCCCGCGAACTCGACGGGCAGGTCGAGTCGTTCCGGACCCGCCCCTTGGACGCCGGCCAGTACACATTCCTCGCTCTGGACGCCCTGGTGCTCAAAGTCCGGGAGGGCGGCCGCGTCGTCGCGGTGCACGCCCTCGTCGCGACCGCAGTCAACGCGGACGGGCACCGGGAGATCCTCGGCATCGAGGTGACCAGCAGCGAGGACGGCGCCGGCTGGCTGGCGTTCCTGCGCGGCCTGCTCGCCCGCGGCCTGACCGGCGTGCAGCTGGTCACCTCGGATGCGCACAGCGGCCTCGTCGGCGCGCTCGGCGCCGCCCTGCCCGGAGCAGCCTGGCAGCGCTGCCGCACGCACTACGCGGCGAACCTGATGAGCTCCTGCCCCAAAAGCGCCTGGCCGTGGGTGAAGACGATGCTGCACTCGGTCTACGACCAACCCGACGCGGCCTCACTGCACGCCCAATACGACCGGGTCCTGGACACCCTCACCGAGAAACACTCTGCCGTTGCTGAACATCTCGACGCCGCCCACGCCGATGTGCTCGCGTTCACCGGCTTCCCCAAAGAACTCTGGCGGCAGATCTGGAGCAACAACCCGCAAGGGCGGTTGAACCGCGAGATCCGCCGCCGCACCCACGTCGTCGGCATCTTCCCCGACCGCGGCTCCCTCATCCGACTCGTCGGAGCGGTGCTCGCCGAGCAGCACGACGAATGGATCGAAGGACGGCGCTACCTCGGCCTCGACGTCCTCGCCCGCAGCCGCATGACCGTCATCAACACCGACACGAACCCCGAAGACGCCACCCCGATGACGACCGCCGCACTCACCGCTTAGAGTCCAACCACCGGATCACGTGGCGACCCGCCTCATACACCACGACCGTGGACTCGACCCTACTACGAGGTCCGTTTGGTCGGCGTTGGATCTCGACACAAACAAATGTTGCCTCTTGCGAGGAGAGAAATAGGTGATGCGGCAAGCGAAGCTAATATTGGTCCACACCATGGTGCTGGTCGCCATCGGGGCTTGCAGCGGCGATGGGGGCGGGGATGCACCAGGTGGCCGACGCTCTGCGGGCGCGGCTGCCGCATCGACGGGGAGCACCGCTGGTAAGCCGTCGGGAGGGCAGCCGGCGGAGAGTCAGTCGGCGCCACCCACATCGCTTCCGAGTCGCGAGTCCAAGGTCATCGCGGGGACTTTCGAGAGTGCGGCGCTCGGCAAGGCTATGCCCTACAGCGTCTACTTGCCTGCGGCGTATGACGAAGCAATGGACTACCCAGTTCTGTACATCCTCGCCGGCCGCGAGGGCGATGAAATGACCTGGTTTTCGTACTTGCAGCTGGCCAAGCATGCGGACACGGCGATCGCTTCAGGCGAGATCAAGCCGTTGATCATCGTGTCTCCCCATATAGCCAACAGTTTTGGGATCAACTCCGGCGAGGGGGACTTTGAGGACTACATCGTGCGCGACGTTGTCGCCCACGTCGACGCCACCTACTCCACCGTCGCCCACCGTTCTGGCCGCTACATCGGCGGCCTGTCCATGGGCGGGTACGCAGCGCTGCACGCAGCGTTCAAGCATCCTGACGTGTTCAGCAAGGTGGGTGGGCATAGCGCCGCCCTATGGACAGATGACTGGTCGCAGGCCGGCGGGGAGTACGGGTTGAAGCGCTTCCTTTACCCCGACGATGCCACTCGCACTGAACGTGATCCGCTGCAGCTCGCGAAAGTGGTCGCGATCGACGATCTCAAGGTGTGGCTCGACGTGGGCAGTGAGGACGACTTCGGCTATTTTGACGGAGCGCGGCAGCTGAACGACACCCTGAAGGGGCGCGGCATACCCGTGCAGTACCACGAGCGCCCAGGTAAGCATGACGGTGAATACTGGCTCAAGCGTGTCCCCGAGTACCTGCGGTTCTACGCGGGCGCCACCTGATCGGGTCCGCGCCCGACCCAGCACAAGCCCGCCGCTAAGGAACGTCCGGCGTCGCGCTCGCAACGTGTCCTCGTGACCCCAAGCAGCAGGGCAGACGTCAGCTGGAGCGCGTAGTCGATCGTGCATCTGTTGCAATAATGTTGGTTCAGATTGTCATAATGTAGATTATCGGCGCCTAAGCAGGACGAGTAGCAACAGATGCAAGAACTCGTCTCATTCATCCTCCAGGGCGAAAGCCGTCTTGTGCGACGTCCTGAACTGCACACCGAATGACCTGTTCGAGCCGTTCGTCGAGATGCGAGCAGCGTCGACAGACAGTCCTCAGGATCACCGCTAACCCGTACTCTGTCGCCAGGCGGACGCAAGGAGAAATGCCCATGGACTCTGACGACCGCGAGGCTGTCGAGCGCTGTGTACGCGACTACTTCGAGGCGTGGTACCAGGGGGACGCCGCTCGGATGCGCGGTGCCTTGCATCCCGAGCTCGCAAAACGCGGGTACCTAGAGGTCGACGGTGCGCTTGCGCTCGCCCGCGAGACGAGCGACTCAATGGTCGACTTCACACAGCTGGGAGTCGGCACCAAGACATCGGCGGAGCGCCGCAGTCTCGCTGTCCGGATCGATGATCTCTACGGCAACATTGCGACTGCAACCGTCGACTCACCGGTCTACCGCGAGTACGTCCACCTCGTCCGCACGCCGGAGGGGTGGCGCATCGTCAACACCCTTTGGCAACTCACGACGCGCTGATTGGGGCCTCAGCGTCCTTCATAACGCCCGATTACCTGCAACCAGTCGGGCCACGTCATGGCCGGCCTGCAGGTCAGGTGATACGCCAGTGAAATCGCCGAGCCGTCTCCCCCAGCCCGTGCCGAGCGGGGCTCAGGATTCGCGTCCGTACGTCGCGAACACGACCCCGGTCTTCGTCGACGTCGTGTCGCTGAGCTTGAGCCGGTTCGTCGGTCCGCCGGCCGGGAAAAGACGGCTTCCCGACCCC
>JBDSAK010000172.1:0-2656 GCA_039922195.1 Mycobacteriales bacterium | reverse complement strand
GATTCCGGCGAGAAGGGCGATGCCCCGAAGCAGCTTGGCGTCCACGAAGCGAACCGTAGTCCAGGCAGCGGGGACCCGTTCATCGGAATCCCACTAACACGTCCGCAACCGCAGCTACCCACGACCGTGGTACCCTCAGACGGGAGCTCGTAGGAGGCATTCGAAATATGTTCGGTAACACCATCGGCCCCGGTGAGATCGCCATCGTGCTCGTCATCGCGCTGCTCATCTTCGGACCGAAGAAGCTGCCCGAGCTCGGCAAGGGTCTCGGACGCGGCATGCGCGACTTCAAGCGCGCCGTGACCGGCGACGACGATGATGACCGGAAGGCCGAAGAGGCGAAGCACGAGGTCGCTGCGCTGGTCGCCGAGGCGCCGGCGTCCGTTGCGAGCGTGAAGGTCGTCGAGCCCGAGACCGAGGTCGCCGTCACGGTCGGGACGACTGCGGACGAAGGCCGCTAGGTGGCAGTTCCCGGCATGCGGTTTCGTGTTCGCCGGGTCTCGCACGACGAGGAAGTCACCGTTGTCGAGCACCTGGACGAGCTGCGAGACCGGCTGCTGATCTCACTGCTGTGCCTCGCGGTCGCCTTCTCGGTGGCGTTCTGGCGGCACGAGGACATCGTCCGGCTGCTGATCCGCCAGGTCCCGAAGTCGACCGACGGACGACAGATCGACCTGGTCGTGCTGGCCGTCGGCGAGCAGTTCAAGATCGCCGTCACGATCTCGTTCTGGGCCGCCGTGCTGGTGGCGCTACCCGTGCTGTTCTACCAGCTGTACGCCTACGTGCTGCCGGCGTTCAGCCCCAACCGGTCGGCCCGCACCTGGCCGCTGCTGATCCTGGTGCCGACGCTATTCGTCTGCGGCGCGGTATTCGCCTACCTGGTCGTGATCCCGGCCGCCGCCGAGTTCCTGCTGCAGTTCGACTCCAACCTGTACCTCGTCCAGCCGCGCGCGCTCGACTGGTACGAGTTCTGCGTCACGATGATGCTGGCGCTCGGCCTGATCTTCGAACTGCCGGCCGCGGTGCTGGTCCTGACCCGGGTCGGGATCGTCAACTCGCGGATGCTCCGCACCTACCGCAAGTACGCCATCGTCGCGCTCGCCGTGCTCGCCGCCGCGCTCCCCGGCGTCGACCCGGTATCGATGGTCATGGAGTTGATTCCACTACTCGTGCTGTACGAGTTCTCGATCGTGCTCGCGAAGGTCGCCGAGCGAAAGACGAGCGACGAAGACGATCTCGACGCCGTACCAGGTCCCTGACCCGGATCCGTACGCTAGCCTGAGTAAACCGCTCGGCATTGCCGCGCGCGATTTCACGTCGTTCATCTAGGGGCCGGGACGCCATCGCTGAGGAAAAGCGCACCAGGAGTACCCAGGAGTACTCGGTAGGAGCGAAGAAGAGTGGCAAGCGCCACAGCCGCGGGAAGGGCTCTCCTCCGCAGGAGAAGAAGCTCTTCACCGAGCGCCTGAAGGGCAGCGGCAAGTGGGTCTTCCTGCTGCTTGCGATCGTCTTCGCGGGCTCCTTCGTGCTGTTCGGCGTCGGCTCGAGCGGTTCCGTCGGCCTGCAGGACATCCTCCAGTCAGACGGCGACGGCAGCGGCGCGACGACCGAGGTCTCATCGGCCGACCTCACGGCTGCGCTCGCAGCGGTGAAGGCGAAGCCGGAGGATGCCGCCGCGTGGGTGCTGCTCGGCAAGGCGTACCAGGCGACGGCGGCGGAGGATACCTCCGAGAACCGCACGAAGCTGGCCCAGACGAACTACAACAAGTCGGTCGAGGCGTGGGCCAAGGCCAGCGCGATCGACAAGACCGACGTCGACATCATGAAGGGCCTGGCCGCTGCCTACGTGGCACAGGGCGCGGCGCTGCAGACCGAGATCGCGGCGCTGCAGAACCAGGCCGCTCTCGTGCAGGCCGGCGCGTCGCCGCAGTCGACGCTGCTGCCGACCGGGCTGAACACGCCCGACGCGGTGGCCGCGGCTGCGAACACGCAGATCTCCGAGCAGGTCAGCGCTCTCCAGGCGCAGGCCACGCCGCTGCAGACGGCCGCCGACAAGTCCACGCTCGCCTCGTACGAGGTGTGGAAGAAGCTGACGGTGCTGCTGAAGGACGACCCGGCGATCTGGTTCGAGCTCGCCGGGGCGGCCGTCTCCGCCGCCGATGGCGTCAGCGCGGCCGACACCGAGAGACTCGACGCCATCAAGGCCGACGCCATCAAGGGCTACAGGCAGTTCCTGATCCTCGCGCCCGGCGATCCGCTGGCCGCGCAGGTGCAGTCGGCAGTCGACCAGCTCGAGGGCAAGACCGACACGACGGCGACGACCGGCACGGGTGCCAGCACGGATCCGGCGGCGGCCGCCACGACGGCTGCCGGCACCACCGCTACGACCCCGTGACCGAATTCGAGCTCGAGCGTTTCCAGGCCGGTGACGACGCGGAACTGATCGTCGTCACCGGCGCCGTGGGCGCGCTCGAGGCCCAGGAGCTGACCGAGGCGCTCGAGGCGTGCGGGCGCGACGGCGCCCGCCGCGTCGTGGTCGACGTCACCGACGCCGCGATCGACGATCCCGAGGCACTCTCCGGCCTCTACGACCTGGCCCGCCTGATGCGTGCCCGCGACGGCCTGGTGGCCATTGCCGCGCCGCGCAGGCACGTGC
>JBDSAK010000171.1:0-3280 GCA_039922195.1 Mycobacteriales bacterium | reverse complement strand
CCGGCGCTGGGAGCACCCGGCGCGAGCCGATTGGTGGCGCCGCGCCTTGACCGAAGCCGGGTTCGTCGACGTCGACGTGCTGGTCCTCGAGCATGAGGGCGGCGTCGCGCGGGCGCTGCGGCCGCCGCGAGACTGACAGCAGTCATCCGTTGGCTGTTCGCGGCAGGCAGGAGACGATGTCCTACGGCTCGTCGGGTCTCCGGGCGCAGCGACGCGTCCGAGATGAGCGCGGCGGGTGGCGCCGTAGTCCCGCGCGGACCGTCGTCGTTTGATCAAACGTGCTCATCGGTCTCGAGCGTTCTTCTTCCGGACGCGGGCGGTGCGCGTCACAGGTATCCCATCGGGTCGACGGGCGTGCCGTTGACGCGCACTTCGAAATGCAGGTGCGCCCCGAAGGAGTGACCGGTGTTGCCGACGTAGCCGATGACTTGTCCTTGGCTGACGTTGGCGCGCAGGCTCGTTGCGAGACGTGACTGGTGCGCGTAGCACGTCGACATCGACGCGGTGTGCTGCACGCAGGTGTAGTTGCCGTAGCCGCCGGACGCGCCGACGCCTTGCAGCAGGACGACGACGCCGCCATCGGCTGCACGGATCGGAGTGCCTTCGGGCGCGGGGATGTCGATGCCGGCGTGCAGGCGCCCCCAGCGCGGCCCGAACGGTGATGTGATCGGGCCGTTGACGGGGAAGATGAGGCGTCCGCTGCCGCGTCTGATCGGGCCCGCGCCGGGCGCGGACTGGTTGTTGCGCCGTTGCGCGGCTTGCAGTTGGCGGGTGACGCGACGCGACGCGGCCTCGAGGTCATCGAGGTTGCCCTCGAGCCGCACACGCTGGCCGCGGACTCCCTTCAGCGCCGCTGCTTTGCCCGCCTTGGTGCGCGTGTACCCCACTCGGGTGCCGACGAGCTCCATCCGGATGTCCGAGACCTCGTCGCGGCGTTCTTGCACGAGCGCGGTGACGCGCTGCTGGCGTCGTTCCAACCGGTCAAGGCGTCGTTCGCCGGTGACCGCGCCGACTTTCGCGCGGGCGACGGTCGCGACGATCTTGCGGTCCTGGTCCGAGATCCGTTTGATGAACTCTCCGCGCTCGAGCAGGTCGGCGAACCCGTCGGAGTTCAGGACCACGCTGATGGCGTCCGGTTTCTGGGTCTTGTAGATCTCGACGAGCCGGTCGCTCAGGACGGTGCGAGTCTCGTTCAGGCGTTTGCGCAGCCGCACGACCCGCGCTCGCTCGCGTCGTAGCAGCGTCCGAAGCCGCTCGAGCTCGCCGAGCTTGGCGTCGAGGCCGGTCTGGATGCGTCGCTGGCGGGCGGACAGCGTGGTGATCTTTGACTGCAGGCGGCCGATGCGATGCGTGTAACCGGCGATCTCGGTGCTGAGGACCCGTTCGGTGCCGCGCCTGCGACCGATCTTCCTGCGTGCCTGGTCGATGCGATGCTGCAGTTCGGAGAGTTGCCGTTGCTTGGAAGCCTGCCCGGGCGACGACACGGGCATCAGCGCCCAGACGGCGATCGTCACCGCGACGCTGAGCAGCAGAAGGCGGACGCGCATGCGGTCGCAGGCTACACAACGTCCGACAGCCCGTAGGATAAAGGCGGCATTCACCCGCAGTTCTGCATCACCCCTTGCAAACGGCTGTCCGCGCAGTAGATGGGAGGCCGAGAGACGCAAGCCTCAATCCACGCACATGACCATCACATGCCGACGTCCAGAGGCGCGCTCGCTCGGGTGCAACGGCGGCATGCGGCCACGGCTGGTCGGGATCGCGGCGGCGGTTGCGTTCGTGTTAGGCTTGAGCGTCCTGATTGTGGACCTTTGACTCCGGTGAGCCTGCGTAGGACGGCGGACACGGCGCGTTTGTCACGCGGCCCGGCTCGGGGCATCGGCGCATGAGCGTCGAGACGGAAGACGAGCCCGAGCACTATGTGCCGGCGGCGGGCCGCGCGTGGCTGACGAGATCCTATGACCGGGCTGTGGCGGTGTCGATGCGTGAGGGTGCGTGGCGGCCCGCGCTTGTCGAGGCGGTCGCCCATGACCTACCGATGTGCGGGACAGCGGTCGAGGTCGGCTGCGGCACGGGGTCGCTAACGATTGCTTTGGCGGCGGCCCGCCCGGACGCCACCGTCATCGGCGTCGACGGCGACCCGGCGGTCCTCGCGATCGCGCGCCGCAAGGTCGGTGCCGAGTACGTCACGTGGCAGCAGGGGCTTGCGGGATCGTTTCTGCTGCAGGCTGCTGGCGCGGACGTTGCGCTGTGCTCGCTGCTGCTTCACCACCTCACTGACGATGCGAAGGCCGCCGCGCTCGAGCACATCTTCGATGTTCTCGGCGAACGCGGCGTTCTGCACGTCGCCGACTGGGGTCCACCACGCGGTCCCGCCTCCAAGCTCGGCGCTCGCGCGCTGCAAGTCCTCGATGGCCGCGCCGGTCCGCAGAGCCTCCTCGAAGGCGAGCTTCCGGCGATGTTCACCGCCGCCGGGTTCGCGGGGCGCGCCGCCAGGCAGCGCTGCGAACCGTCTGGGGCACGCTGGAGCTCTGGCGCGCTCACCGCTGACGTGAGCCCGGGCGCGATCGGCCCGGCAGTTGGGTACCGAAGTCGGTGAACTGCCCGCCAGAAGCCCTGCGTCTCACGTAACGCACTTCTGCCGTCGTCCACGACGGGCACTCCCGCGTGATCGCGGGAGGGCGCGCCCAAGGAACCATTCCGGCGACGGCCGCCTGGGCTGTGGTTCGCCGGTGCTCTGGTTGTCGTTCACGTTCAAGCCGCGCAGAGCGACGGACGCCTTGGCGTTTGGGAGACCGAGGAATACCTCGATGCGCGCCTCCCATTGCATGTCCATCGCCGGGAAGATGAGCAGGTGGTCCTTCTCGATGGACAGATCAGCTTCTGGGTCGGTGATCAGATCCATCGTCTTGTCGCGGGCGAGACGCTCTCGCTTCCGCGCGATGTTCCGCACGCCCACGTCGTGACCTCGCGGAAGGCGCGAATCCTGACCGTCGCCACGCCTGGCGGTGTTGAGCGACTGTTCACGGACCTTGGCGTCCCGGCCCTGCCCGGCAGTACCGCGCCGCCGCCGGATACCGCTGCACTGGCGAAGGCGGCTGCTCGGCTCGGCGTCGAGATCTTGGGTCCGCCGCCCACATCCGATGCTGCCCCCTGAGGAGGCACCGGGATCGTCGCGTACCACGACAGAACAGACGGAGCGGTTCGTCAGCATCGGTCGCGTGACCTCGGTTTCAGCGCGCGAGAAGGCCACTGGGGTCGACTGTTCCCGCCCCCCCAT
>JBDSAK010000170.1:0-3565 GCA_039922195.1 Mycobacteriales bacterium | reverse complement strand
ACCGGTGGCGGCCGCATTCGACGACATTTCCGTGACGATCGCGCGCGGGCGCCGATGAGCCGCGCCGTGCTCTCGCTCGGCAGCAATCTCGGCGATCGGCTCGCGACCCTCAGCGCGGCGCTCGGATTGCTCGCGGCAGCGGACGTTGTTCCCGTCGCGCTCTCGCCGGTTTTCGAGACCGACGCGGTGGGGGGTCCCGAACAGCCCGACTATCTCAATGCCATTGCCATCGTCGAAACCTCGCGTCCGCCGTACGAGCTGCTCGATGTCGCGCAGGCCGTCGAGTCGGGCCTGGGCCGCGAGCGATCGGTGCGCTGGGGTGCGCGCACGGTCGACATCGACATAGTGGTTTTCGACGACCTCGTCTCGGATGATCCGCGACTGACGTTGCCGCATCCGCGCGCCGCAGAGCGGGCGTTCGTCCTCGTGCCCTGGTTGCTTGTCGAGCCGGACGCGGTGCTTCCCGATGGCCGGCGGATCGACCAGCTGGTGCGCGACCTCGGCAGCGCCGGCGTACGGCGCCGTAACGATCTGAACCTCGAGTTGATCGTGTGAGGCCGACCAGGCTTCGGGACTTGTTCGCGGTATTCGTCGTCGTCGCGATCGGCACGGGCGTCATCGCCTGGGAGCACTACGAGCGGCTACCGCGATTCCAACTGAGCGCGCCGGTGAGCCTGGCGCTGATCGCAGCCTTCGAGGGGTACACGGCTGCTGCGATCCGCGCCCGCCTGAGCGGGCGGCCGCGAACCAAACCGATCATGCCGATCCTCGTCGCGCGCTACGCGGCGCTCGCGAAGGCATCCTCACTCACGTCGGTGATGGCCCTCGGCGCGTGGGCCGCAATCGTCGCGCTCGCGGCGACGCGGCACCGAGACGCGTTCCGGTACGCCGAGCGCGACGTCCTCATCGGCGGTGCCGGCATCATCGCGGGAGTGCTGATGCTCGCGGCAGCTCTGCGCCTCGAGCACGCCTGCCGGGTGAAGCACCCGCCCGAGCATCAGGACGGCTGACTGCCGCGGATCAGGCGTCGACGATTCGGATGCGGACGGCGCGCCACAGCCGGGGCGAATCTTGCAGGACGCGTAGGCGGGGATCCGGTACGTCGATCATTCGCGGCTGTACCAGCGCCGACACGCGCGAGAGCCGCGGATCGGTGAGCACCTCCGCAGCCGCACGCTTGTCGCCGCCGACTACGACGGCGTCGAGCCGTTCCGCGACGGGCAGCAGGATCCGCGCGGCGACATCGGCAGCGTCACCCAGCGCTTCCCGTACCTGACCTTCGCGGCGGCGGGCGAAGCGTTGCTGCGACCAGCCGCCGGCCGCGCTGCGGCCGTGCACCTGCCGGGATCCGACTTTCGACGAGCTGAGCGTGGTCCCGTCGAACACGCCGACTGCGTAGCCGCCCAGCCGCACCAGCAGGACGCCGACGCACCGAACCCGCAGCGCGTGCGCCACCAGTCCGCCGTACGCGCCGGTCTCGTCACTGGCGAGGGGTGCGAACGGTACATCGCATTCGGCCAGTGATCCGTCGGCCGCCGTCAGTCGAACCAGCTCAGGTGCGACGTCGACCGCAACCTCGCCGTGCCGTTCGGCGAAACCGGCGAGCCAGCGCTCGAGTCGCTCCGGTGCGACGTCGACGTGCCGGCCACCGCCCGCCGCGGGTCGCCCACTCATGGCACGGCCCGGACCATCACGGCCGTGACGATACGCCGGGCTCGATCCGCGCCGACACCTAAGCGACGCGCTGCCCGACTGAAAACAGCAGCTGTCGCACGGTGCGCGACAAGTCACGAGCCCGACTTGAGACAGCTCTGCCCGGCCAGCGAGTCCGTGGCGAGTAGCGCGACGCAGCGGGGAGCCTTGTAGTGCATCCGGCGAACGAGGATGGTGGTCGTATGAAGCCCATCGAGTTCGAACTCGAGCGCACGATCCGTGCGCCGATCGATCAGGTGTTCGCGCGGCTCGTCGACATCGAGGGGCACAACGACTGGATGGCCGACACGGGAAGCATGCTCACGCACACCCGGCAGACCTCTCCCGGAGAGCCCGCCGTCGGTACGACGTTCGTCGACGAGACGAGTCAGGGCGAAATGCCGGGCGAGATCGTCGAAATGGAGGCGCCGCACACGATCGTCTACCACTGGTGGGAGAAGTCGAAGTCGGGCAAGCTCAAGTTCGAGGGCTGGCCGAGCTATCACCTGCAGCCCGCCGCCGACAGCCAGACGCTGGTCCGGCATCGCGGCAAGTTGGTGTCGTACGGCGTGTGGCGCTTGGGCACACCGATCTGGCGGCGGTTCGCCGTCAAGGAACGCACCATTACCGTCGACGCGCTCAAGGCGTCCTTCGAGCGGAATCCAGGCTCTGCTCCTCGGTGAGCGCTTCCACCTCGTCAGGACCGGCGGGTCGCCCAACCCACAACGATCAGTCCGATGTACCGCTGGACATGGACGAGTACGCCGCACGCACCGGCTGGAAATCCACTACGGCACCATAGGACTCCCGTCCGTGCCGATGCCGCGCGCAGCGGTGACGCGAACGCTAGAAGTCGACCGAACGTCAGTGCGCCGCGGGCTGCTGATGGAGATCGCGCAGCGCGTCCTCGATGCCTCGATGGAACGTCGGGTAGGCGTAGATCATCTGCGCGAGTGTCTCGGTGCGCACCTGCGCGTGCACCGCGACGGCCAACGCGCCGAGTACCTCGCCGCCGACCGGCCCGGCGCTGGTCGCGCCCACGAGAACGCCCCGATCGGTGTCCTCAACCAGCTTGATGAACCCGTCGTTACCAGGCCCGTGGATCCATCCGCGCGCGGACGAGGGTACCTGCGCGAGGCCGATCCGGACGGCGATGCCGGACTCGCGCGCGGCCGCCTCCGTCAGCCCGACCGCGCCGATCTCCGGATCGGTGAAGGTGACCCGCGGTAGCGCCCGGTAATCCGCCGCCGGTCCTTCCTTGCCCAGGATCGCGCGGACCGCAATGCCGGCCTGGTACATCGCGACATGGGTGAATGCCCCCTTGCCGGTGATGTCTCCGACCGCCCAAAGGCGGTCACCGGCGCGCTGGTGGTCGTCGGTCTCCAGCCATCGCAGACTTGGGTCGACACCGACGGTGTCCAGGCCGAGGCCGGCAAGACCCGCCCGCCGGCCGGTGGCCACCAACAGGTGGTCGGCCTGCAGCGAATCCCCGTCCACCGTCAGCGTGAAGCGCGTGCCGTCGTACGCCGCGCTGCTGACCGTTACGCCGGTGTGCACCGAGATTCCCTCGCGGCGCAGGACCGCGGCGAGCAACTCGCTCGCTTCCGGCTCCTCCAGTGCTGCCAGCCGGTCGGCGACCTCGACAACAGTGACCACGCTCCCGAACCTGGCGAAAGCCTGCGCGAACTCGAGGCCGATGGCACCGCCGCCGAGCACGAGCAGCGATGCCGGCGGTTCGGTGACCGCGACGGCGTCACGGTTGGACCAGAACGGCGTGTCCGCCAGTCCTGGTACCGGCGGAACGCTCGGCGTCGTGCCGGTCGCGATCACCACGCCGCGCCGAGCCGTGAAGCTCGCGCCGCCAACGGTCACC
>JBDSAK010000169.1:0-19683 GCA_039922195.1 Mycobacteriales bacterium | reverse complement strand
CGAAGCCCTGCATGCCGAACCACGACCACAGGTGGCCGAACCACCCGTGGATGCCGGCGAGTTCGCCCAGCAGGCTGCCGACGACAACGACCACCAAGGCGCCGAGCAACAGGTGTGTCAGGACGCTCTGACCCTTGGGCTCCCGGCGCGCCGTGATCATCGGTACGAGGAAAATGCCGGCGGCCAGGAACGACGTGACCACCCAGAAGATCGAGAGCTGCACGTGCCAGGTGCGCACGATGTTGAACGGCAGGTAGCGGTCGCTGTTGATACCGAAGAACCCGCCGATCTCCGCGCGATAGTGCTGACTGGCGACACCCACCAACGTCTGGACGAGGAAGAGCCCGGCCATCACCAGGAAGTAGCCTGCGCACGCTTTCTGGGATGGCGTGAGCTTTACCCGGTCCGGGGCGCGGAACGACAGTTCCTGATGGTCGCGGCCGTGCCAGCCCAGCCAATTCCATCGGCCGAATACCGCTAGCAGGGCGCCTATCCCGGCCAGCAGAGCGATGAGCGACAGCACGCTCCACACCACGACGTTCGCCGGCGGTTCGTTGCCGACAAGGCGCTCGCCCGGCCAATTGTTCGTGTACGAATACGTCTTCCCCGGTCGCTCCGCGGCCGAGACCCAGGCACTCCAGGAGAAGTACGCGGTCAGCTGCCGGGTGTCCTCGGGGTTGCTGATCGCCGCCGGCCGAAGACCCGTATTACCTGCGGGGTCGGAGAAGAAGCCGTGGTAATGCGCAACGAGACGCTCGTACGCCGCAGCCTGCGCGTCGGAATAGACCAACGTGCGGGTTTTCGCGTCGTAGGTGTTGGTACGGAAATCGGCGATCGTTTTGCGCCGCGCATCGGTGTCCGCGCCGCCGTACGAAGCCTCGACGTCGGCCGCAGAACGATGCAGGTAGTCGGCGGTGAAGTCCGGGCCGAGGTAGCCGCCATGCCCGAAGATCGATCCGTATTGCATCAAACCGTTGCGGAGGAAGACCTCCTGACCACTTCGCACGTCCTCACCCGTGAACAGCGGGGCGCCAGAAGCGGAGATCACCCGGGCGGGTATGGGCGGCTCGTCTTGGTAGGTCTTGGCGGCCATGAAGCCAAGGACGGTGAAGCCGAACAGGCTCACCAGCAGCACCGCCTGAATCCACCCCTTGGCCATGACTCGCGCCCGCCGATGACCAGGCGCTTCAGGGTGCTTCAAGAGTCTCCAGACTGCGTGCCTCAAGGAACGAGCGGGGCCTGAGCGGGTGAAACCCGTCGCGTCTCGTCTGGCCGAGGCCGACGTTCAGTGCGTTGCACAGGCACGCCCTACCCTCGGTGTCCTCGACGGTGCCGCCTTCGCGCAGGTGGGGCGGAGCTAACACGACTGCGCCTCTCGGGTCCGATCGTTCGTCATGTAGGCAACCGTAGGTTTGCAGAGTCCTGTGGGTGTGGCCAGGGACGAAAGTCCTCGCTCCGACACGAGTAGGGTGCGCAGCGCGCGGGCGCCCGGCCAAGCGACTGCTCCACGCGATCGCATTCGCCCCGCAGGCCGCGCTCGGCGGCAACTTCCTGCACGCGCGTTGGGACGAGGCAGCGACTGCGCTCAACGTGTCGGCGTACTCACTGAAGTCGTTGCCCTGCGCGCTGGCACCGTTGATGCCCGTGGCGGGTCGTGGAGCGCGTGGACGTGCTGCCCGACAAGTCGCTGGGACGCTACAAGTACGAGGAACTCGGGTGGAATGTCCCTCGGCAACACTCCGCCGCCGGAGCGACCGGGAGCTCGAGCGGACGCCGACCTTATGACGTATTGAGCGGCGGCACAGTCAGGTCGATCGTGACCATGACCGTGTCGCCATCGGCGCGATTGCTGTGTGGCAGCCCGCAGTGGTCGAACAGCGCTAGCATGCGACTGTTGTGCGCGAGCGTCTCCGCGATGAAGCGCTCAACGCCCTCGGCCCGGCCGCGCCGGACCAACTCCTCGAACAACAGTTTCCCGATTGCTCGTCCACGCCAGGCGTCGGCGACCACCAGGGCGACTTCGGCATCAGTGCGGATGTCGACGCGGTCGAACCGGGCGACGCCGACGATCTCGCCGCCCACGCAGGCGACGATCGCTTCCCGGTCGTGGTGGTCGACGTTGGTGAACCGGTGCAGCTCGGCTGGGCTGAGTTCGGGGTGATACGCGAAGAAACGCAGGTACGTCGTGTTGCCTGACAGCGTCTGGTGGAAGCGCAGCAGTCGCGCCGCATCCGTCGCCTGGATCGGCGCGAGGCTGACCGCCGTCCCGTCCGGCAACACTCCCGAGTACATGGCGTCCGGCCTAGTTGCTCAGCGGGACTGACCAGCGCAACGTCGTACCGCCGTCCTCGCCCGCTCCGACCACGAAGCTGCCGCCGAGCCGCTCGGCCCGCGATGCCATATTGGCGAGCCCGTTACCCGGGCCCTCCGCTGCGGGCGGGCGGCCGACACCGTCGTCCACGACACTCAGCGACACCACGCCATCGGCGGCGGCGACCCGGACGACTACGCGACTCGCCTTGGCGTGCTTCGCGACGTTGCTGAGCGCCTCACGGACCACAGCTTGTAGCTGTTCAGCGACCTCGTCCGGCACAGTCGAATCGACGGGGCCCTCGAAGAATATGGTGGGGTGGAAACCAAGCGCGTCGACAACCTCGTGCCCGATGATCTGGATGAGCGCGCGCAGCGATCCTGCATCGTTTCCCGACGCGTGCAGCGAGAAAATCGTCGACCGGATATCGCGAACCGTACGGTCGAGATCGTCGACCGCCTGGTTGAGCCGGGCCGCGACCTCGGGCTTGTCGGTGAGCCGCGCGGTTCCCTGCAACTGCATCCCGACCGCGAACAGCCGCTGGATCACGGTGTCGTGCAGATCGCGGGCAATGCGTTCGCGGTCCTCGAGCAGCGCGAGTTCGCGCACACGTCCGGCGAGCCGCGCGTTCTCGATCGCGACACCCGCTGTCGCGGCCAGCCCAACGAGCAGGTCTTCATCCTCCTGGGTGAACTCGTCCGCTCCGATCTTCTCGGTCATGTAGAGATTGCCGAAGATGGAGTCGCGGACTTTCACCGGTACGCCGAGGAACGAGTGCATCGGCGGATGATGTGCGGGGAAGCCGAACGAATCCGGATGCTGGGTCAGATCCGGGAGCCGGATCGGAACTGGCTCGAGTATCAGCAGGCCGAGGATGCCCTGGCCCTCTGGTAGACGTCCGATCCGTGCGTGTGCTGCGGCGTCGATACCCACAGTGAGGAAATCGGAAAGTGTCCGGTCAGCACCGAGCACCCCGAGAGCGCCGTACCGTGCGCCGACGAGCTCGGTGGCCGACTCGACGATCCGCCGCAGCACCAGAGGCAGACTCAGGTCCGACGCGACGGGCAGGATCGCGTCGAGCAGCCTCCGGCGGGCATCATCGGCAGTGGGCACGAACCGAGTCTAGGAGCTGGCAGTGGCCGAGAGTGCGATCCGCGTCTTCCTGCTCGACGACCACGAAGTCGTCCGTCGCGGCGTCGCCGACCTGCTCGCGAGCGAAGGCGACATCGAAGTGGTGGGCGAGGCCGGCACGGCCGCCGAGGCCCTCGCCCGCATTCCCGCGCTGTCGCCGGACGTGGCCGTCCTCGACGTACGGTTGCCTGACGGCAATGGCATCGAGGTCTGCCGCGAGATGCTCTCATCGCTGCCTGGGCTCAAGTGTCTGATGCTCACGTCGTTCGCTGACGACGAGGCGCTCTTCGACGCGATCATCGCGGGCGCTTCCGGCTATGTCCTCAAGCAGATCAAGGGCAACGACCTGGTCGACGCCGTACGCCGGGTCGCGGCGGGTGAGTCCCTGCTCGACCCGTCGGCGACAGCGCGCGTGCTCGACCGCCTGCGCCAGGGTGTGGCGAGCGACCCGCGCCTGGAGTCGCTGACCGAGCAGGAGCGGCGCATCCTCGAACTCATCGGGGAAGGCCTGACCAACCGCGCGATCGGCGAACGCATGTTCCTCGCCGAGAAGACGGTGAAGAACTACGTGTCCAACCTGCTGGCGAAGATGGGCATGGAGCGCCGCACCCAGGTCGCGGTGTACGCCGCGAAGCTCGAGGACAAGGTCAACCGGGCCGGCAAAGAGAGGACTTAAGTCCGTCACGTTGCCGACCAGCGGCCCTGCCCGGTGGGTCCGTGCGCGGGCGAAGGTCGATGGGACACCAGCCAAGTCCCGTGGAGCTACGCATGCGAACTACATCAGGCGCCGTCTTCGGCACTGCCGGAACAATCGCGTCACTCGCCGCAGTCGCCATCATCGCCTCCGGCGCGCGGGGCGAAACGACTGCCGCAGCACCCGCACCGGCTGCGCCGAGCTCAACCGTCGCGTCGGCGACTCCGCCCGCCAGCATGGCCGGAATGGAATCGGCTACCCCTGCGCCGGTGAACGCCTCCGCCTCGCCCGCCGCTGCAGCTCCTCCGGCGCTTGACGTCGAAGCGCACGACGCGATGATGGCCGCCCGGACAAAGGCGTTCCCGGCGAAGACCGCCGGGCTCGGTGGCCAACTGATCAAGCCGACCGTGCTCGCCGACGGGACCAAGCAGTTCGATCTGACGACGAGCATCGTGAAGTGGGAAGTCGAACCCGGCAGGGTCGTCGACGCGATGGCCTACAACGGCGCGGTCCCGGGGCCGACCATCAAGGTCGCCGTGGGCGACAAGGTCCGAGTGGTCCTGCACAACAGGCTTTCCTCGTCGACCGCGGTCCACTTCCACGGCGTGCGCGTGCCGAACTCGCAGGACGGCGTACCCGACATCACCCAGGCTCCCATCAAGCCCGGCGAGACGTACACCTACGAGTTCACGACGACCGAAGTCTCCGTCGGCATGTACCACTCGCACCACGATGCGCAGGTGCAGGTGCCGGCGGGGCTGGCGGGTGCCTTCCTGGTCGGCGAGTTGCCCTTGCCGAAGGACACCAAGCTCAAGAGCGAGCACACCATGATGCTCAACGACTCCGGCCCGATCGGCTTCTCGCTCAACGGCAAGTCGTTCCCGGCGACCGAGCCGATCTCGATGGGTATGGGCGAGTCCTTCCTCATGCACTACCTGAACGAGGGGATGCAGAGTCACCCGATGCACCTGCACGGGTTCCGGCAGCTGGTCGTGGCCAAGGATGGCTATCCGGTGCCCCTGCCCTACGACGCCGACACCATCAACGTCGCGCCGGGAGAGCGCTACTCCGTGGTCGTGACGCCCGACCTGCCGGGTGTCTGGGCCTGGCACTGCCACGTGTTGTCGCACGCCGAGGGGTCAAACGGAATGTTCGGCATGGTCACCGCCCTGATCGTGAAGTAGCGCCCTAACGATCACTTTGACAAAGGCCTAGCTGGAATCCTCGCCTGCGGCCAGCTCACGGTTTGTCAAAGTGATCGTCTTGGGGGCGGCACGGTCGCGGTCAAGCAAGCACCGTCAGAGGTAGCCGCCGTCCGCAAGGTCGGCCATTCGCTCGAACACATTGCGAGTGGGATCACGGCGCCCGGCGAGTTCGGCCAGCAGGTAGAGGAACGGGAAGAGCACCGGCGTACACAACGCCCATTGCGTCGCGTGCTTGGTCTCGTGTCGGAGCCGCTCCGGTGATTCGAGGTCACCGAACAACCAGACGTTGCCGAACGTCGTGCCGCCCTTCGCGAAACCGCCGTGCATCCCGCCGCACGCGATGAACAGCCCCGGTCTCATCTGCGGCGTCCCGCCGTGCAGCAGCCCCCAGACGACAGCCGGAACGGTGATCGGCAGATTGATGACGAAACGCGCGACGTGCCACAGCGCCGCCCGCATCGGGATCAGACGACCTTCGGCTGCGTGCCGCTCTCGCTGACCATCGGCCGGCTCGCGTCCTGCCAGGCGTGCATGCCGCCGTCCAGGTTTCGGGCGGTCCAGCCGTTCTGGTTGAGGTAGGCCGTCACTTGGGCCGAGCGCGCGCCGCTTTTACAGACGACGACGATGTCGGCGTCCTGCGGCACTTCGGCCAGGCGCGACATGAGCGCACTCATCGGAATGAACGCGGCCTCCTGCGCGTGCCCGGCCTGCCATTCATCGGCTTCCCGGACGTCGAGCAGGAACTCCGAGCCGGACAGGTCAGCGACGCGCACCGAGGGGATGGCCATGGTGCGATTGTTGCAGGCCAGGCGAAGAACTACCGAGACGGCGACGCGCTATTTCAGCAGGCGGCTCAGCCGGCGATCGGCGAGCGGCTTGCCGCCGGTTTGGCAGGTGGCGCAGTACTGCAGCGACTTGTCGGCGAACGACACCTCGCGCACCGTGTCACCGCAGACCGGGCAGGGCAGTCCAGTTTTGCCGTGGACGCGCAGGCCACTCTTCTTCTCGCTCTTCAGTTCGCCGGCAGGTGTGTCCTTCGAGCGCTCGACGGCGTCGGTCAGTACGGCCACCACGGCCGCGTGAAGCCGCGCCGCCTCGTCATCGGTGAGGGACGACGCGGTCTTGAACGGCGACAGCTTGGCGACGTGCAGGGCTTCGTCGGAGTACGCATTGCCGACACCGGCGATGGTCGACTGGTCGGTCAACAACCCCTTGATCTGACTGGTGCGACCTCCCGTGATGCGGCGGAACGCGCCGACGTCGAACGAAGGATCCAGCGGGTCGATGCCGAGGGAGGCGATGCCCGGTACGTCGGACAGTTGCCGCACGACGTATGCGGCGAGTCCCTTCTTCGTGCCGGCCTCCGTCGCATCGAAGCCGCCGCCCCCGGCGAGTCGAAGCCGCAGGGCGATCGGTCCGCCCGGTCGCGGCGGCTTGGGTGACAGCTCGTCGTACCAGCGCAGCCATCCGGCCCGCGCCAGGTGCAAGGCGAAGAACACTCCGTCGGCGTCGATGTAGAGGAACTTGCCGCGCCGCCCGAGCGCCGTGACCTCGAGACCGGCGAGTGCCGTGGGCGGCGGGTCATAGGTTTTGAGCGCCGCGATGCTGGCGAGTTCGAGCCCGGCAACGTGCCGGCCGATCATTCGAGCCGAGAGATAGCGGACGAGGGACTCGACCTCGGGCAACTCAGGCACGGCGGGTCACGAGGCGATCGAGCGATTCCGGTCAGGTCCAGGCGTCGGCTCCTCGGTGACGCCGTCCTCGACATCCTCGAACACATCGTCGATGGCCTCGTCGACGATGCCGGGCGGTCGCCGGCGGCGCTTGGCCCGCCAGAGCTGGACTTTGTGCATCCAGGCGCGCAGCTGTTCCTGAACCCAGGTCTTGAGCCGGGCCGCCCAGGCGAATTCGGTGGCCAGCAGGCTCAGGCCGACGAAGACAATCGCCCAGCCGGGCCCCGGCAGCGGGACGAGGATGAGCCCGCCGATGACCACGAGCCAGCCGACGATGAAGATGCCGACTTTGCGAGCGTGGCGTCGCAGCACAGCGGCCACCACCTTCCTCGCGCTGCCCGACCGTCGGGCCGGCAATCCACGGTAGCCGACAGCCGTAGGCGAGTCTGCCCTGAATCGTTCTCCGGGTGTGCTCAGCCCACCGTCAGGGTGCCGACCATGCCGTACTCGCGGTGCCCCGGGGCGTGGCACACGTAGCTCAGGGTGGTCGCCCGCGGGAACGTGATGACCGTCTCGACGGTGGTGCCCGCCGGTACGTCCACCTCGGTCGGGACCGCGTCGTGCTTGGTTTCGGTCCCGGTCTCGTGCCGGCGCTGGACCGTCTCATCGCCCACGATGAACTCGTGGTCGATGAAGTCGGCGTTGTGGACGACGAAGCGGACCGGCCGGCCGGCCGGCACGGACAGCTGCGACGGCTCGAACTTCGAGAAGCGCATCTGTACGCCGACGCTGAGGTCGTGGCCCGCACTGGCCCGGCCGGCACAGCCGGCCGACCCGAGGAGCGCCAGCCCAGCGGCTGCGGTCGCGAGGGCGCGAGGAGCAGGCCTCACGACGGGCGCCGACGGCCGAGGGCCAGGGTGACACCGAGAAGGAGCAGCCCGGCCAGAGCGGCCACGGCAACGATGTCGACCCACCTGCTGCCGGAGTCGCGCGGCGACGAATCGAGAGGCGTGCTCCGGGCGCGCAGGTTGTCGAAGCCGTCGACCGGCGTGACCGGCGCGACCTTCGCGACCTTGCCGAGAGCCGTGTCGTCCAGTGGCGGCCGCAGGCCGTTGACGGTGTAGCCGGCGTCGGCGATCGACGGCTTGTCCGCACCGCTGGGGTCGATCGCCAAGTCGTACTTGAGCGCACCCGCTGTCTCGTTCACCTGGATCTTCGTCAACCACATGTCGTCGAGCGGCACCCAGTCACCGGACTTGTCCTCGTGCAGGTCTCGCAGCAGCTCGGTGCCCGCTGGCCGGTCGTACGCGAGCCGCAGGCCGACACCGCTACCGAAGCCACGCTCGCTCGCGGTCGGCTCCGGCAACATCGCCGGACGGCGGGCCGTGAGCAGATACACATCCGCATCAACGATCTCCGTCGCCTTCTTGCCCAGACCGAGAATACGCAGCGGCACCCACGGCTGGTCGGTCGGGATGGTCAGGTGCAGGGGGGTGCCGTCGCCCACTTGTTGGCCGCCGGCCTTTGCCCGGTCCGCGTCGAACGCGGCCGCCATGAAGATCGGGCTGCGCTGCGCGTAGAAGTCGAGCACCTCGGGCGAATCCGGCGGCAGGGTGAAGCCGTTCTTCTTGGCCCAGCGACCGACCTCGTCGCCGTTGCCGCGCAGGATCGTGATGTCGAGCGCATCGACCTTGGCTTCCAGCAGGACTTCGGCGTCCTTCGCGGCAGCTGCGGTGGGGGCTGACGCACTCGCCGCGGCCGCGAAGGATTCGAGCACCGGGGTCGTCTCGCGCACCAGCCGCTGCAGCGTCCAGTCGCCACCGCGTTCGACCTTCGTCGGGATGCCCGGCAGCGGGGTTATCGAACCGAACTTGCCGGTGCCACCGGCGAAGTTGAAGGCGGTGACGTAGTGCTCGACGCCATCCGCGTATCCCGCGAACGTCGTCGTCCGAGTCAGGTTGACCGCGCCGTTCGGTCCGATCAGTCCACCGCACGCAAGAGCGGGTGCCGCGCTGAGCACGGTCGCCGTAATCGCCGCTGCCGTTGCCGCGAGCATTCGCCTCATAGCCGCACCTCGTCCTGTCTCGGGTGCTGTTGTGACGCGGTGTCACGCGCCGCGGTTCCTTGTTCTCTGGTAACGATTGCGTCGCGGCTAGGCTCGGCCGTTATGACGCAACCGATCGCGGTGCCCGTCGAGCCGTTGACATGGCGCAGCAAAGGGCTTCTTCCTGGACCCGCGCAGACGGAGCTCGACGTTGCCGATGTCATCGGTACGTCGATCTTCGATGGCCCGTTCACCTGGCCTCTGCTGACCTTGAGCCAGTCCGCGGTGCGGCACAACGTCGCGCAACTTGCGGCGTTCTGTGCTGAGCGCGGTGTGCGGCTCGCGCCCCATGCGAAGACGACGATGTCGCCGGCGCTGGTGCGGATGCAGCTGGACGCCGGTGCGTGGGCGGTCACCGTGGCGACCGCGCATCAAGTGCTCGCAGCTCGGTCCTGGGGCACGTCGCGGGTCTTGCTGGCGAACGAGCTGATCGACCCGAGAGCCCTCCGCCGGATCGCGGCCGAACTCGATGCAGACGACAACTTCGAGTTCTACTGCTACGTCGACTCGGTGGCGGGCGTCGGCGCGATCGCAGCAGCCACCAGCGGCCGGGCGTTCACGGTGCTGGTCGAGGTCGGCCGCCCGGGCGGGCGGACGGGCTGTCGCGACGCCGCAGCCGCTGTCGAGGTGGCCGTTGCCGCCGGCGAGGCTGGACTACAGGTGGCCGGAATCGCCGGATACGAGGGCGGCTTGTCCGCACCGTCCGACGTACACGACTACGTGTTGTTGCTGCGCGACACCGCGATGAGGGTTCGGGATGCGGGCGCGCTGCGTGACGATGGCCCGTGCATCGTCACCGCGGGTGGCAGCTCCTGGTTCGATGTCGTCGCCGACGCACTCACCGAGCCCAGGCCCGACGGTGTCGAAACCCTGGCGGTCCTCCGCAGCGGTGCGGACGTCGGACACGACCACGGCTTCTACCAGGAGGCGACGCCGTACGCCGTCCGCCTGGCCGGTCGTGGCGAGTTGCGGCCCGCGATGCGCCTGTGGGCCCAGGTGCTCTCGACCCCCGAACCCGGGCTCGCGGTTGCCGGGTTCGGCAAGCGCGACGCGTCGTTCGATCTAGGGCTGCCGACACCTCTGTTCGTCCGCGCCGGCGACGGCGCCACGCGACCGGCCCAGGGCATGACCGTCACGAAGTTGGACGACCAGCATGCATACATCTCGACCACGAGCGGCTCTCTCGCGGTCGGCGACCTCGTCGCATTCGGGCTGTCGCACCCGTGCACGGCCTTCGACAAGTGGTCCACCATCTGCGTCGTCGACGACGACGATCGCGTCACCGACGTGCTGCACACGTACTTCTAGTTCATATCGACGCATCTCACTGACACGCATCGCCAGGTCGCGGCGGCCCGCATCACGAGCGCACTGTCCGGCTGAGCGCGGCCCGGAACGCCTGGTACACCTCGACTTCGGCCATCATCGGAGCAAGGATCGCCTCGTCAGCGATCGCCGCTATCCGTTCGTCGAGCGCACGGCGCGCCCGCCGGCCACGTCGAGCGGCGGCCGCACGTGCGACGTACCGGCTGATCACGGCGACCAGCCAACCGAGGAGTACGCCGCCGAGCAGCAGCAGCGTCGGCCACGGAATCTCCCGCACTTTCGGCGTCGGCGGTTCGGGCAACCGGAAATAGCTGAAGACGAACAAGAGGGCGAGCCACAGCACCCCGATCAGCGCAGCAGCGCCGAGTGCGCGTTGCAGCAACCTGACGACGGACCACCACGCGGGCCGGCGTCCCGATGTCAGTTGCGTGCCGGCAACCGCACGGTCGAGTACGTCGGGCAGATCCGCCTCCCGGCTCCCCGCGGCCCGGCGGACCAGCCGTGGCCACGGCTGCGGTAGCTGCGATGTGACGCTGTCCGACGCGGCGTTCGTGGCATTGGTGACTCGCGCCAGCTGCACCGGCGACGCGGCGGGCAGCGAACTGCGCGATGACTCGACCGGTTGCGACGGCGACAGGTGCAGACGCCGCAGCGGGTCCGGTCGCAGCTTGCGCAACCAGGTCGTGAAGGGCCATCCCGTCATACCGGCTGCCTGTCGGCGATGATCGCGCACCACGGCATCGACGACGACGTCCGCACCGGCAGCGCTCGCCAGCGCCCGGACCAGATCCTGCTTCCCCTGCTTGCTCACGGACCTGGCCGGCGTGCTGTCGGACTTGGGTATGGCACCTTGGTCGCCGGCAGCGGCAAACGCGATCGCGGTCCGGTCGACGTCCGCCTCGAGCCGGAGCACAGCGGCATGTTTCGCGGCGACTCGTACGGCGAGCAACTGCCGCAGGTCCGCCACCCCCGCACCGGTGCGCGTCGACGTGGCGATCACCGGAACGTCGCGCAGCCCGTCCTGCGCCACCAGCCGGCCGACGTCGGCGAGGCAACTCTCCCGCGCGGCTACGTCGAGCAGATCGATCTGGTTGAGCACGACCACAAGAACGGCGGAATGCCCGGCGAGCGGCCGCAGGTAGGTGTCGTGGACCGCGGCGTCGGCGTACTTCTGCGGGTCGAGCACCCAGACGAGGACGTCGACGAGCTCGACGAGGCGATTCACCTCGAGCTGATGCGCGACCGCGGTCGAATCGTGGTCGGGCAGGTCGAGTAGCACCAGGCCGTCGAGTTCGCCGGCCGACCCATCCCCGAGTCGATGGCGCTGCGTCGCACCCACCCACTCGAGCAACTCGTCGGCCGGGTCGCTGCCCCATACGCACGCCTGCGCCGCCGATGTCGTCGGTCGCCGTACGCCGGTCGTCGCAAGATCGACTTCGGCGAGGGCGTTGAACAACGAGGACTTGCCGCTGCCCGTGCCGCCGGCGAGGGCAACGACAGTCAGGTGCGGGCCGAGAGCCAGCCGAGCGCCGGCCCGCTCGACGAGCATGCGGGCGGGGGTGACCGTCGACTCGGAAAGCCGGCCGTCAGCGATCAGGACGACCTCGGCGAGGGCGGCGAGTCGCGAGGACAGACCGCTCGGCGCACGGCGTGCCGTCCGGCCCATCACGGGCGACTCGCGGCGAACGCGCCACGGCGCGCCGCCCCGACGAGTGCTCCCGCGGCGCGCAGCTGCGCCGCCGCGTCGGCGCCGGCAACAGCAGCGATGGCCCGCTCGTCGAAGCGTTCTCGTTCGGCGGCAAGGACCGACTCCACTCGGGCGAGCAGGTCGGTGCGCGCAGACTCCGCGAGCGCCCGAACTGCCTGATCCCCGAACACCGCTTCGAGCAGCTTCTGCCCGAGCGCCGACGTACCGCCGGCGACGGCAACCTCGCCGCCGGTCAGGCCGCCGGTGTGCGCGAAGACGGTCACCATCACCGCGAGGCCGGCGGCGTTGACGCTGTACGACAAGAACCGCGCGGCGGTCCGCTTGCCGGCGCCTTCCTGAGACACGAGTTCGAGCACGTGGCCCTGCCACGCGCGTACTTCTCGTTCCACCGCAGCGGGGAGCGTCGTCGACGCGCGCGCCAGATGGGCGGCGCCCGAGCCGACGAGCGCGCGGCCGGCGGCGGAGGCGGACCAGCTCTCGTACGTGCGGTCGGCGGCGCGGTCGGCGGCGGCGCGCACGAGCGACTCGACGCTCGAC
The DNA here is from genome assembly GCA_039922195.1 of Mycobacteriales bacterium. Taxonomy (GTDB): domain Bacteria; phylum Actinomycetota; class Actinomycetes; order BP-191; family BP-191; genus JBDTYE01. The sequence continues at coordinate 6,994 of JBDSAK010000169.1, read as the reverse complement.
TCGAGGGCTGCCTTGAGTTCGGTGCCCGCCGGCGGCCGGCCGCTGAACGCCGCGCGCAGCCGGTCGCGCAGCACGCCGATCCGGCTCTCGAGCGAGCGCATGAACTCACCGGTCCCGACGAAGTCCTGCCACCGCGCGAGCACCTCGCCACGCAGCAGGGCGCCGCTCGTCACGCCCTCGTCGACCTCGTCCCGCGCGCGGGCGTACGCCGCGTGCGCCTCCGCCAGCAGCGCGGCAGCAGCCGAACGCTGCGCCTCTGCCGCGTTGGCGAGGGTGTTCACCCGCTGCGGGATGCTGTCGAGCGCGCCCACGAGGGTCCCGCGGACGACGGCCGCTCGCGCCTCGGCGTCTGCGCCGAGCGTATTCATCCACCCGCGCACCGGTGCGATGGACGCGTCCGCGAGCATTCCCCTCTCGTCCAGAACGCTCTCGTCCACGACGAACAACGAGCTGTCGCCGAGGCCGTTGTCCTGCAACATCTCGCGCAAGTGGGCGGAGACTTCCGGGCCGCTGCCCGGGGGGGCGCGGTTGAGAACGACGGCCAGTGCCGTGCTGCGGGCACGTGCAGCGTGCAGCAGATCCCACGGCACCGCGTCGGCGTACCGCGCAGCAGTGGTCACGAACAGCCAGAGGTCCGCCGCTGCCAGCAGTTGTCGCGAGAGCTCGCGGTTCTCGGTGACGACGCTGTCGATGTCCGGCGCGTCGAGCAGTGCGAGACCCTGCGGCACCTGCGGGTGCGGCACGACGTGCAGCGCATGGTGCCCACCCTGCGCACCCGTGGAGCGCGGTAGGCCCGGCAGCACGCGATCACCGGTGAACCAGTCGACATCGCCCGGATTGCACACAAGCACGGGAGCGCGCGTCGTCGGCCGCAACACGCCCGCCGCGCTGACCGCCGCACCGACGAGCGAGTTGACGAGGGTGGACTTGCCTGCGCCCGTCGAGCCGCCGACGACCATCAGCAGCGGGGCGTCGAGTTGGCGGAGCCGCGGCAACAGGTAGTCGTCGATCTGCCCGACCAGTTCGTGCTGGGTCGCCACAGCCGCCGGCGCCCCGTCGATGGGCAGGCCCAACCGCATTCCTACAGCCGCGGCGCGCAACTCGACGAGCGCGTCGACGAGGCTCGACTGGGGTGTCTGCACGCCTGACGCTTACCGCTGCCCGCGAGTCCTCAATCCTTCGGGCACCCGCCTGAGCCGCCCGCGTCAAGCGGCTGCTGCCGGTTGCCGATATCGACACTGCTGCTGTTGCCACGCCGTGGCGAGCATTTCCTGGGGACAAGGGGGCCGGCGGTGCCCAACTGCGTCAGCCGTAACATCAGCAACGATCTCTACATCGCCGCCGCCTTTTTGGTCGTCTTCGGCTCCGGCTCGACTCGTGGCGGCCGGCCGACCGGGATGCCGGTGCTGCTCGCGGTGATCTGCCTCGGGGCGGCGTACTACGTCCGCGGCGGTACACCCGGCGGCCGGGTCGCGGGACTCGTTGCCAGCGGCTCGACGGCGGCCTACGGGGTCCTCACCCTGTGGGGTGGCAACGGGGTGGTCGTCGGCATGTTCGCCGCCATCGTCGCGTTCATTCACCTCCTCGGCCGCGGCGAAGCCTTCGCTGACCAGTCCGTCGCCGGCTACGGACTCGCGGCCGCCCGACCACCGACGTCCCAGCAGTGGACGCCGCAGGTCGGCGTCATCGGCTCGGGGAGCCCGCCGTACGCCGCGGCCTGGTCGCAGCCGTACTACGGAGCGCCCCCGCCGATCTCGTCTGCCGCGACCCCGGCCGTCGAAAGCGCGCCGCAGTGGACCCCGGCAGAGTTGCAGCAGCGCTTCGCCCCTCCTGCAGCGGAGCCATTCGCGCCCGAGCCGCCGCAACATCTGCGGGCTCCCACACCGCAGTAGTCAGCGGACCCGCTACGCGGGATCGGCGTCCAGCGGCGCCAGACGCAACTCGAGCATCGGCTCACGCGTCCGCGTCGCGAACGCGCACACCCGGTCGCGGCCGGCGGCCTTCGCTGCGTACAGCGCGCTGTCTGCATTGCCGAGGGTTTGGGCAGGGTCGGCGCCGCGCTCGTGGAGGGCGAATCCGGTGCTGAACGTCGTGCGGTGCGAGAGCGCGCGCCAGTCCTCGGTCAGGCGCCGCAGGATGCTCGACGCCTCGATCCCTGCGTTTCGCAGCACCAACAGGAACTCCTCACCGCCGAATCGCGCGACATCGTCGCCGTCGCGCAACGCGGCGCTGAGGAAGCCACCGAGCTGCACCAGTACGGCGTCGCCAGCGGCATGTCCGTAGGTGTCGTTGACCGACTTGAAGTGGTCGAGGTCGATGAGAGCCAGTGCGTCGCCTGTCCGGAGGGAATCGAGGATCGTCATGGCGTAGCGGCGGTTGCCTATCCCGGTCAGCACGTCGTGCATGCTGTCCGCGACGAGCTGGTGCCGCACCGCGACTTCGGCCTGAAAAGTCCGCGCGTTCTCGAGCGCCCGGCCGGCTTGTCCCGCGAGCAGTTCCAGTGCCTCGATGTCCTGCGGAGAAAATGCCAGCTGCTGGTGGGACGCCGCGGTCAGGACCCCGACGAGTTCGCCGGCGACCCAGATTGGCGTCGCGATCGTGGCGCGGAATCCAGACGTCTCGAGCGCCGCGTTGACCTCGATGTCCTGCGAGTAGTCGCCGAGCACGATCGTCATCCGCTCGTGCACGACGCGACCGGTCAGCGATCCATCGAGCGGATGAGTGTCGAGTTGGTAGCCATGCGGCAGGCCCCGCGCCTCTTCGACGCGGTAGCGCGTGCCGCACGCGGTGATGAAGTTGAAGTCGGACGCGGCGAAGCCGATCTCTGCGACCGCGTCCGCGACGGCGGCGAGTACGGCGGCGCGGTCGAGCGTACTGATCGAGCGGCAGGCCTTCGACACGGCCCGCAACAGGTCGGCTCGGTGATCGGATTCCCGTTGCGCCCTGGCCATGGCCTCGACCTTCGCCGCGATGATCTCGCCCATCAGCACGCTGACCGGGATGACGACGATTGCGGAGCCGAGGATCTGGTTCCACGACATCGGCTCGGGGAGGTTGCGCAGCGGAGCTGCGTAGACGGCCGCGGCCAACGGGGAGAACGCGACACAGACCCACCGACCCTGGGCGAGGCCGATCCACACGAACAGCAAGAGGAAGTAGAGGCCGTACTCGAGTGGCGTGAAGTGGATGAAGCTGGCCGACCCGATGATCAACAGCGCCAACGGGATGACCGCCGTGAGGCAGCGGGGGTGCCAATTGTCCCAGGGCAGCACCCACACGATCACGCCGAGTAGGACCGTCAGGCCGCAGATGACGGAGACGCCGAAGATGCCCGGCGACCCCGGTAGGAACACGTTCAGGGCCGTGAGCGCCAACCCGCCGGTGACCACGAAGATCTGGCTCGACTGTCGGGCCGCCGCATTCGACTGATGGCGCACCCGGGCAGCGCGCAGCACGAACCGGCTCGTCACCCCGCGCACCGCCTCTGGCACAGTTCCCACCCCTCCCCCGTGACGTCGGAAGATTCGGGAAGCGGGTTGTGACCCGAACGGGCTACGCGAGGCCGGTCAAATGCCAACCTCAGAGCGGGCGGCCGACTCCGTCCGCGGGACGAACTCACTGCGATCGCCGAACCCGGCGGATGATTCGGCCGGGCGCGCGGCGTCGTCCTCGCTGCGGCTGACCAGGTACGGCCCCGAGCATCCTCGCGAGTGACCGGTTCCGGCGACCGGCGGGACGGCGCAGAGCCCGCGGCCGCGCGGTCACAGGTCAGTCGCCGGAGAGGTCACGGGTGGGCGAGGGGGAGTTGAACCCCAGAGCGCACGGCATCAGCGCACGAAGGCGGTGCTTGGCAGGTCGGCGTCGCCGGATTCCAGCGCGTCGCAGATCACCGTCGCAACGTGCTCGGGAGCGAGGCCAGGCGGCATGCGAGGCACCGGACCTTCGAGCGCGCGCTCCGCCAGCCCGGTCTCGGTATGTGGCGGGCGGGCATCGAGGACACGCACGTTGCTTCGGCGGGCTTCCCGTGCGAGGGCTTGATCGAACGCACGCACGGCTGCCTTCGACGCGCCGTACGCCGCCATCCCTGGGAGGTTCGTCTCGGCGATGACGCCAGAGATGTTGACCAGCGCCCCGTTGGCGCGCAAAACCGGCAGTGCTGCCCGAGCGAGCATGATCGGCACGAATGTGTTGGTGAGGAACAGCTCCTCCATCGCGTCGACCGACAGGTCAACCACCGGGCCGAACGCCACCACTCCGACGGCGTTCACCACGATGTCGAGGTAGCCGCAGTGGTCGACGACGGCAGCAACCGCGGCGACACAGGCTTCGGGTGAGCACAGGTCGAGGGCTGCGCGTGCTCCCGGAAGCTCCAGCGCACCAAGACGTTCGGCGCTGCGAGACACGAGCGTCAGGGCGGCGCCCCGGCGCGACAACTCCGCACCTATCGCCCGGCCAAGGCCGCCCGTCGCTCCGGCAAGGAGCACCGACGCGCCGTCGAGCGGGTACGACGTACTCACCGGCGCCGGCCGGCCTGCAACGGCTGACGGAAAAGGCCTGATGGCACCGGCGCACCTGCTCGAACGAGTGCTAGATGCCACGCCGGCGACGAGCCGAGTGCCCACCGCAGGCCGCTCACGGCGGCTCTCCCGATGGGCCCGTTGACGTCGCTATTCGCAAGCCCGATGACCCCGCTGACCGACGCGGGAAGCGTCGCGACGGCGGCACGGAAGAGCGGCCGATAGCCCAACTGGACCGCGATGGGCAGCGGTGGGTGACGGAGAAACTCGACAGCGCTCCTTTGCGCCTCGGAGCTGGCGAGCGCCGGATGCTCGGAGACCCACCGCGAGAGCTCGCCCGCGGACGACGGGAGAGGCGACGCGTCGAGCAACGCCCCGATGCGCGTCTGCTCTTCGACAAATCGGTCGGCCTCCTCGCTCGTGAGCGGCCGAGGGCCGAAGGTCTGGAACGCCACGAGGAACGAGTCGGTCAACACGTTGTGAACCCACGCTGCCATCGCGGGGTTGCCGGCGCTGTAGGGCATATCGCGCTCGGAGCGCCCCCTCACCGGCTGATGCGCTGTCCGGACTGCCATGACTGCGGCTTCGACCTCGGGGACCGCTCCATAGGTTGTCTCGGTGACGTACACCGAGGTCCGGTTGAGTCGACCGAGTGGATCATCCCGATACCGCGAGTGCTGTTCGACTCCGGCGACGACTTCCGGGTGAGCAGTCTGGACAAGCAGCGCGCGGATCCCGCCCACGAACGCCGCCGCGTCGCCGATCACCCGCCACGAAACCGAGTCGGGCCCGAGAAACCCCGGATCGCCCATGTACTCGAGGGTGTGTTCGAGTGCTTTCGGACCGTGGGAGAACAACGATGTCGTTGACCTAACGATCCTGTCGCGCACGGCACCGATCACTGTGCATTGCTACGCGCCGGTGCTTGAGAGCGTCAAATCCAGTGGTCGATGCCGGGACGTGGAAAAGGCCCCAGCTCCGCAGGATCGTACGGTGGGCGAGGGGGGAGTTGAACCCCCACGTCCTTTCGGACACACGGACCTGAACCGTGCGCGTCTGCCATTCCGCCACTCGCCCGAGTGCGTTCACGCGAGGCAGGACGGTATCACCCCGCAGGCGCGGCAGCCCCCGCCGTCAGCTGCGCCGATACGATCGCGGTCGCTGGGGAAAGGGAAGTCGCATGGGAGTAGTGCAGCGCTTCGAACGACGCCTCGAAGGTCTCGTCGAAGGCGCGTTCACCAAGATCTTCCGCGGTGGGGTCGAGCCGGTCGAGATCGCCAAGGGCCTACAACGCGAAGCCGGCGACCACCGCACGATCGCGCCGAGCCGTGTTCTGGTGCCCAACGACTACTACGTGGCCCTCGGCACGAGGGACTACGAGCGACTCTCGCCGTACGCCGTACCGCTGGGCGCCGAACTCGCCGCGATGGTCCGCGAGCACGCGGTCGACCACAACTGGTCGTTCGTCGGACCGGTCACCGTCTCGTTCGAGCAGCTGCCCGAGGTCGACACCGGGACCTTCCGGATCCGCAGCGGAGTGGTGGCCGGCGACATCGAGTCGCCGCTCCCGGCGGCGTCGACGGGGCGCCCGCGGCTGATCATCACCGACCGGCCCGGCGCCGCGCCGCGCGAGGTGGTCATCGAGCAGGAGTCCTCGGTCGTGGGACGTGGGTCCGACGCGCGCATCAGGATCGACGATGCCGGGGTTTCACGTCGCCACGCGGAGGTACGCCGGGAGGGTGACGAGGTCTTCCTCGTCGACCTCGGCTCCACCAACGGCACGCTGGTCAACGGCCGCGCCGTGGAGCGCACCCGGTTGACCCCTGGTGACCGCATCTCGATCGGGCGGACAGTGCTGATCTACGAACGCGATGACGGCTGATGCCGCAACTCGTCGTACTCATCATCAAGCTCGCGTTCCTGGCGCTGCTGTGGCTCTTCGTCCTCGCCGCGATCAGGACCGTGCGCCTCGACATCTTCGGCCCGCGGGTTCCGCGCGCGGCGCGGAAGGCTTCGCGCGAGCGGGCCGCGCCACCGGCGGTTGCGCCCCGTGGCGGCAAGCCGAAAGGTCGCGCGCCCCGCGAGCTACTCGTCACCGCCGGCGCGCTGGCGGGCACCCGCGTACGGCTCGACGGGTCGCCGATCACCCTTGGCCGGGACGGTGGGTCAACACTGGTGCTCACCGACGACTACGTCTCCAACCATCACGCCCGCATCTACTCCACGGGCGACCGCTGGCTGGTGGAGGACCTCGGTTCCACCAATGGCACGTACCTGGGCGACGCGAAGGTGACCGGGCCGACCCCGCTCAATCCCGGGTCGCCGGTGCGCATCGGCAAGACCGTCGTGGAGCTGCGCCGATGAGCCTGGAGATCCGGTATGCGGCGCGCTCCGACGTCGGGCTGCTGCGCGAGATCAATGAGGACGCCGCGTACGCCGGCCCGTGCCTCATCGCCGTCGCCGACGGGATGGGCGGC
>JBDSAK010000168.1:0-6219 GCA_039922195.1 Mycobacteriales bacterium | reverse complement strand
CCAGGGCCGTTCGTGATGATGTCGGCGACACACGTCGTACCGGCTTTGAGCAGCTGGTGCACGCCGTGCCGCGCGCTCTCCATCCACATCGCGGGCGTGAAGGTGGTCTTCCGCGCGATGACGAGCTGGATCCACTCGTTGAACGGCAAGCCGGTCGACGCCAGGTCGGCGAAGTCGGTGTATTCGAGGTGTGCGTGCGCGTTGACCAGACCGGGAGTGAGTACGCCGCGCCAGGTGCGGACCTTCGCGTCGGCGTACAGCGCCCGCAGTTCTTCGCGCGGGCCAACCGCCGCGATGCGGTCACCGGCAATAGCGACGGCACCGTCGCGGATCGGCGCAGAAGTGATCGGAAGTACGACGGGAGCGCAGTGCAGGACCGAGACTGAGCTCACGCCGGCTGGATCTGCAACGCGGTCGATGCGAAGTGCGACGGCACGTAGTCCTGCGGGTCATCAGCCGGATCACTATGCACAGCAAGGATTTCGTAGAGTGTGTTGCGCTGCGCCGGGATGCGCTCCGCGGTGCGGATCATGTGGATGATCTCGAGCCGGTTGGACCGGTGCTTGGCACCGGCCATCGACACGACGTTTTCCTCGAGCATGATCGAGCCGAGGTCGTCGGCGCCCATGTGCAGCGTCAGCTGGCCGACGTCCTTGCCGACGGTGAGCCACGAACCCTGCAGGTGCGCGATGTTGTCGAAGAACAGCCGCGCGATCGCGATCATCCGCAGGTACTCGATGACCGAGGCCTGGGTGTGACCCTTGAGATGGTTGTTTTCCGGCTGGTAGGTCCACGGAATGAAGCTGCGGAAACCGCCGGTGCGGTCCTGCACTTCGCGGATCATCCGCAGGTGCTCGATGCGCTCGGCGTTGGTCTCGCCGGTGCCCATCATGAACGTCGCGGTCGACTCGACGCCGAGCCCGTGCGCGGCCTCCATGACCGCGAGCCAGGTCTCGCCCGACTCCTTGAGCGGCGCGATCGCGGTGCGCGGCCGCGCGACGAGGATTTCGGCGCCGGCGCCGGCAAAGCTGTCGAGCCCGGCCGCCTTGAGCCGCGAAATCACCTCGACGTGTGTAAGCCCGGAGACGCGGCCGATGTGCACGACCTCGCTCGCGCCGAGCGAGTGCAGCGCGAGCTGCGGGTACGCGGTTTTCACCGTCGAGAACAGGTGCTCGTAGTACTCGATGCCGAAGTCCGGGTTGTGGCCGCCCTGGAACATGATCTGCGTGGCGCCGAGGTCGATGGCCTCCGCGCAGCGGCGGAGGATCTCGTCGGTGTCCCGGATCCACGTCTCGTCGTGTCCAGGTGCGCGGAAGAAGGCGCAGAACTTGCAGGCCGTCGTACAGATGTTGGTGTAGTTGATGTTGCGGTCGATCAGGTAGGTCGCGTAGCCACTCGGAAAACGGCGCCGGCGTACGGCGTCGGCCGCGCGGCCCAGCGCGTGAAAATCGGCGCCGACGTACAGCTCGAGCGCTTCCTCGGGGGTGATGCGCCCGCCGTCGGCGGCTCGATCGAGAACTGTCTGCAGGCTAGGCACGATCTGGTGACCCCTTGCGGTCGGCATCTGGCGTCATTCTCGCACCCCGGCACCCCGCGCAGCCGCGCCGCCTCCCTACGACGGGGGGCGGCGCGACGTGGTCTCGCTAACGCGGCGGGCGCGTCAGGTTGGGCTGCCGAACGGCTTGCTTGACGAGGATCCGCTCGATCTCGCGGGTCTGCTCGGCGGGGTAGCGGGACAGGATCGCGTCGAGCTCGTGCCGGGCAGCGGGCGTGTCGTAGCCCGCGAGCTCGCGCTCGAGGCGGACTTGGCGCTGGTGCGCTGCCCGTCGGGCCCGAAGCCGCTCTCTGACGCTGGTGAACTGTCGTGCCGGGGTCTTCATGGTTCTCCTCTGGTGGATCCTCTGGTGAAGGATCGGCTGGGTCCGGTGCTTATGGCACCGCTTCCATTCTCTCCAACACGAGCGGCGCGTCGGTCGATGTCGTTCGTGCGCGTGACGAACCCCACATCGGGCGACTACAGACCCGATGCCTCGCGCAACTGCAGCCAGGGCGCCGGTCGGCCCAGCAGATAGCCCTGCACGTAGCGAACGCCGAGCGCCTTCAGGGCGGCCAGCTCGTCCTCGGTCTCGACGCCTTCGGCGACGACCAGCGAATTCGTGTCGCCTGCGAAACGCAGCAGCGCCCGGGCCAGCGCCTGGCGCGCCGGGTCGGTCTGGATGCCGGCGACCAGGCTGCGGTCGAGCTTGATGAAGTCCGCAGCCAGCCGAAGGATGTGCTGCAGGCTCGCGAAACCGGCTCCCGCGTCGTCGACCGCGAGCCGGAGGCCGGCCTCACGCAGCGGTCGCAAGGCGGCGACGAGCGCCCCGTAGTCAGAGATCTGGGCGTGTTCGGTCAGTTCGACGACGACCTGCTCGAGCGGCAGTTTCGCCAGTAGTTGGGCGGCAGCGGGAGTGCAGATCGTGCGCGCCGACAAGTTGATCGACAGGTAGCCGTCGAGTGCGCCGGCATCATCGAGGATCGCGGTTGCGGCGCGCACCGCAGCGAGCTCGAGTGCGGGCTCGGCGTCAATCGCCGCAGCGCGGACGTACCACTGCTCGGTTGTCAGGCCCGAGTTCGCGGGAAATCGGCTCAGCGCTTCGAAGCCCGCGATGCTGCCGTCGGATACGTCGAAGATCGGCTGGTAGACGATCGCCGGACCGCCGCCGGCGACGAGCGCGTCGATGCGCTCCTGCATCTCGGTGCGAACCGCCTGCCGAGCATGATCGTCCTCGAGCAGCTCGCTGACGGCCTTCGCGATGACGCTGAGCACCGAGGCGTCACGAGTGGTGAGACTCGGATCCGGCGTCGACTGAAGCGTGCACAGAGTTCCGTACAGGCGGCCGTCACGGAAGATGACCGGTACGCCGACGTACGCGCCGATACCGGCGGCCTGCACCACGGGTAAAGCCGCGGACACCGGATTGGCCGCGGCGTCCGGGATCACCTGCGGCAATTTCCCGTCGACGATGAGCTGGCAGAGCGTTCCTTCCAGCGGCTCGGTTGCCCCCGGCTCGAGGATCGTCGGCCGGTTCGCCGACACATGCCGCATGACGCGTTGCCCCTGCGTGAACTCCGCGATGAACGCAACCTCCATGCCCAGCTGGTTGCGGGCGACGTCGAGAAGCGCATCGAGCGAGGTCATGCGCTCCGTAGCAGCGGTCATGAGTCGACTATCGGCACGCCGGGACCGGATGTGAGCGCTGGCTAGCGGGCCGCATGCACCGGTGCGAAATCCACCTCAGCGAGCCGATGGATGGCCCCACGGTGCGCTGCGCGGGTCGCGAACTCCCGCAGGCCGAGGAGCTGCCGCTCGCCGAGGCAGAAGTCCAATGTCGTGAAGTAGGCGGCGAGAGTCGCCGCATCGAACGGTTCCCAGCGCGCGGCCTGCTCGGCGACCTCGCTCACCCGGGAGAGCGAGAGGTCCAGCGACGCGCGGAAAGCGCGGTGCACGTCGGCGACGGCGTCAGGTCTCGCGGCCGCAAAGTCCCGACGCGTCGCCCAGACCGCGAACACCATCGGCAGGCCGGTCCAGTCCTTCCACTCCTCGCCGAGGTCATGGACCAGGAGACCTCGATTCGGGGCGTCGTACGTCGCACGCAGGGCTGCGTCGCCGATGAGCACGGCGGCCTCGGCTTCGAGCATCATCGCGGTGAGATCGGGCGGGCAGGTGAAGTAGTCGGGCCGGACGGCGTACCGCTCCTCGAGAATCATCTGCGCGAGCAGGACGCTGGTCCGACTCGTCGAACCGAGAGCAACACGCTGCCCGTCGAGATCGGCAAGGGGACGCTTCGAGACCAGGTTGACCGACAGGACCGGCCCGTCGGAACCCACCGCGATGTCCGGCAGCAGCAGGAGTTCGTCCGCATGCCGAAGGTATTCGACGAGGCTGATGGGGCCGATGTCGAGGGCACCGGCAATGAGGTCCTCGCCCAGCCGGTCCGGGGTGTCCTTGTGCAAGTCGACGTCGAGCAGGGCGCCGGACTGGGCGAGCCCCCAGTACAGCGGCAGGCAGTTGAGGAACTGGATGTGCCCGACCCGCGGACGTGCCGGCGAGCCGGGCTGCGAATTCACCGCGCGAGCGTAACTCGCTCAGCGACCCGCCGGACCCAGGTGGTTCCGTCAGCTGGCAGTGCGGCCGTGCGCGAGGCCCAGGACTTCGCGCAGCGTGCGGTGGCGGCGGACGACGCGGGGGTGGGTCAGCCGCTCGGTGCGGTAGGCAACCTCTGCTGCGATGAACTCTGGGGTGGCGCTGGTGATCATGATCGGCTCCTGTGGCTCGCTCCGTGTGATGGCCTCAATGTGCTCGTCTAAGGAGCGCCCCTACATCGGGACGATGACCTATTTACGGGCGAGGAGCGCTGCGCGCATGCCTTAGAGGCCCCGTCGGGCGTCGCCGTGGTTCCGCCGGCGAAGGACACGATCCTCGTCAGGTGATCGAGCCCACGCCCGCCGCGCTCTCCCGACGTCTTTACCAGCGCCGCGAGCCAGAGACCAAGACCAAGTGAGGCGCTGTGACCAGGATTCATGGTCAAAACGGCACAGTTGATCTTGGAAGTCTCGCTGGGTGCGTCGGGTGCGGCCGACGAGGATGCAGCGCTAGCTGGTCAGGCCCAGATCTCCTGCGGTACGTCGCGCCGGTGCAGATCGGGGCCGTCGAACTCCTTGATGACCTCGTAGCGCGTGTTGCGCTCGACCGGCCGGAAGCCGGCGTCGCGGATGACCGCAAGCAGGTCCTCGCGGGTCATCTTGTCCGGCGTGCCGAAGTGGTCGGCGTCGTGGGTGATCTTGTACTCGACGACCGAGCCGTCGAGGTCGTCGGCGCCGTACGACAGCGACAGCGCAGCGGTAGTCAGTCCGTGCATCACCCAGAAGTTCTTGACGTGCTGCACGTTGTCGAAGAGCAGCCGCGACACCGCAAAGGTCTTCAAAACCTCGACGCCAGTGGACATCGGCATGTGCTGCAGCCGGTTGCGAGGGTCACCGGCCGCGTCGTGCTGGAAGCGCAGCGGGATGAAGACGATGAACCCGCCGGTCTCGTCCTGCAGCTCGCGCAACCGCAGCACGTGATCGACCCGGTGCCTGGGCTCCTCGATGTGCCCATAAAGCATCGTGCACGGGGTCTTGAGGCCCTTGGCGTGGGCGATCCGGTGGATACGCGACCAGTCTTCCCAGTGCGTCTTGTGGTCGACGATCTGCTGGCGGATCTCCCAGTCGAAGATCTCCGCGCCGCCGCCGGTCAGCGACTCCAGACCGGCATCGATCAGTTCGTCGAGCACCTCATCAGCCGGCATCCCGGACAGCTCTTCGAAGAAATGGATCTCGGTCGCGGTGAACGCCTTGAGCGCGACCTGCGGCAAAGCGGCCTTGAGCTCGCGCAGCACCCGCGGGTAGTAGCGCCAGGGCAGAGTCGGGTGCAGGCCGTTGACGATGTGCAGCTCCGTGAGCTGCTCGGCTTCCATCGTCTTGGCCAGCCGGACGGCTTCCTCGACCCGCATCGTGTACGCGTCCTTCTCGCCGGGCTTGCGCTGGAAGGAGCAGTAGGCGCACGACGCGGTGCACACATTGGTGAGGTTGAGATGCCGGTTGATGTTGAACATCACCCGGTCGCCGTTTTTCTCCGTCCGCACCCGGTGCGCGAGGGCGCCGAGCCAGGGCATGTCGTCGGTGTCGTAGAGCGCGACGCCGTCGTCGTACGTCAGCCGCTCGTGGTCGAGCACCTTGTCCTGAAGCTCACGCTTGCGACCCTCGTCGATCGGCACCGCAGGCTCCTTGTGATCGCATTCACTAAGTCGCCTCTGACGATACGCCGCGATTTCCGAGTCAGCGAACGAACCGTTTGTCCGAGGCCTGCGAACAACCACTGTGGGTGTTTTCGTCCGGCGCGTCACCTTTGGCCGGTTGCCTCGTGAAGCACGGTAAGGAAGCCGAACCAGAGGAGCCACCATGGAGCAACGAGACCGCCTGATGACCCCCGGGGAGGTCGCCAGCCTGTTCCGCGTAGACCCGAAGACCGTCAGCCGTTGGGCGATCTCCGGTCGCATCCCCAGCGTGCGTACGCCGGGTGGGCACCGAAGGTTTCGCGAGGTGGACGTACGAGCCCTCCTGCGCGGCCAGCAATACGACCAGCGCGCCGTCGGCTAGTCGCGCGGGGTCAGTCGCGGGTACCAGGCGCAGCCGAGG
>JBDSAK010000167.1:0-4717 GCA_039922195.1 Mycobacteriales bacterium | reverse complement strand
CAGTGCTGGCCGCCGAGGGAGCAGTTCCACGGTTAGGCCGTAACACTTCGATGGCCCGCACCTGGTTCTCGGTTAGCTGGGCGAGCCAGCGCGGACCGCAGCTGCCGGTCCCTCGACCCCGAACGCGTGCAGCGCTCTGAACGATCGCAGCCACGAAGCAACCGGCGATAGCCGTTTGGCGTCGTCGGGAACTGTCGGTTCCTCGCACGGTGCCCAGGTGATCGACGACCGCCACACGTGAATGTCCAGGTGGATGTTGCCGCCGCCCGTCGCAGCCCCGGGCCGGGGCTGCGATGGACAGACTCCGCGTGTGCTATCCCAGGCCGGCGAAGATCAACTCGAACAGTGCGCCACTGTGTAAGCCGCGTAGGACTCGGACGCAGCCGGCCCGGTTGTTCGCCGTGAACGCGTCGATGTTTTCGGTGAAATTGGTGACCACGATCGGCGCCAGCGTTGCAGCAACCTCAGCTGGCACTCCGTCCTCGATCAGCAGCGCGATGACGGCGTCGAGGTCTCCGAACTCCTCGTGGAAGACCACCGGGTAGACAGATGCCGGCGCCGGGAATCGGAAGAACGACATCTGCTCGAGGAACTTGCAGTTGCCGATCGCCGCCGCGTTTGACGGGAAGGCGCCGGCCGCAAGGGCCTCGAGGCCGACGGAGGCAACGGTGCTCACGCAGCCGCCGGGCTTGGTGGCGATGAATTCGTAGAGGTCGGGTGCATTGGCCGCCAGGTCACGGCAGATCTGGACCGGGCTGGATTCGGCCGCGGCCTGAGCGGGTGCGACACCCGCGCCGAGGGCAACGGCACTGAGCGCCAGGGCGCTGAGTGCTGCGGAAATGGTCCTGCGCATGTTCTCTCCTTGAGTGTGTGGGCGGATACATCGATGGTCAGTTGCGCTGGGCCGTGAGCGCCTTAGCGCGCACCACCCGGGAACAGCGGGGCGCGGCCAGGATCGATCTCGCCATGCGCGATGCCGCTCATCACAGCAATGCAATCGGCGCGATTGCGCAGTTCGTAGGTCTGCGCGAAGCGCAGCACGATCGGATAGGGACCGAACCGGGCTTCGATGCCGGTGCGGCATTGCGAGGCGATAGCGGCAGTGGACAGTTGCCCGTCGCCATGCGCCCAACTACTCGCGCAGCCGCCGGTCGTCGGCACCCTGCGCTCGTACGATCCGTCAGCCGCTCCGGTCGCACCGTCATACGTAGCGACGTACTCGATCACGAACCAGTTGCCGTCCGAGCACAGACCCCCCGGCCCCTCGGCGGCTGCTGGAACAGTCGACCCGGCCACGCCGGCGACGACAGCAAGCAACGATCCGGCGACGCGCAGCGCCAGCCCTTTCCCCTTCATAGCCCTCCCCTTCTCCCTCTCACTCGGCCCATGGGGCATCCTGCAACCCGAATCGGAACCGTGTCAGGTTGTTGCGGAAACAACCATCGGACAACTACCGACTGTGACCACCGAGGCAGTAGTTCAGCCGGCGAGCTCGGCCTGGATCGCGCGCGGCGTGAGCGGCTCATCGAGGAGGCGGCGGAAGTCGCCGCCGGCGTCCAGCCAGCCGCGCAACAGCCGATAGCCCTCGATGTACGTCGACGTGTAGGCGCGCCAGAGCGGGTCGCGGAAGAACGCGAGTTGCTTGCGCGCACGGCCCTCGGTCACCAACCCCCATCGCCCCATGTACGTGACGGCGTCGTCGTCGGACGCACCCTGGTCGTGCAGCATCAGGACGACGTCCTGTCGCACCGTGGTCAGCGGCGTGAGTGCCTTGCCGATGCGCTCGACGCGCTCGCCGTCGAAGCGCACCCCGAGGTCGGCGTACACCTCGGTCGCCCAGGCGCCCCACCCCTCGCCGACGGCCGCGCGCAGTCCGAGGTCGGCCAGGCCTTCCGCCATCAGGCATTCCGGTGTGTTGACCAGAAAGATCGTCTGCTCGATGTGGCGAGCCTCGTCCACAAGGAGTCGCTCCTTGCGGCAGTGCTCGGTGTGATGGCCCGGGTACGACTCGTGCGCGACCAGCGAGGGCAGGTCTGCGGCACGCATAGGCAGGTCGCTGTTGATGGCGACGACGGAGGTGTAGTTGCCCTTGTAGTAGTTGAATCCGCTCCACGGTTTGTTGCCCACGATCTCGTACTCGACGATCTCGCGCTCGGGCAGTCCGTACGTTGCCCGCACCCGGTCGCGCAGCGCGCTCGAGAAGGCGAGTACGCCGTCGCGGACGCGTTCGGGCCGGATCTCGTCGGCCTGTCGATACGCGTGGTAGCGCTCGGCCAGCGACCCCGCACCAGGTAGGAGCGCGTCGAGCGCCGCGTGCGCGTCGGCGTACGCCGCCTGGTCACCGAGCTCGGGCCGCACCTGGAAGTAGCCCTCGACCTCGTCGGCGAAGGCAATCGTTTCGCCCGCCAGCTTGCGCCCGCTGACCTCGAGCGCCGCGAGTTGGGCGTCGAGGAAATCGACTCGCTCGGGAGCCAACCCGGAGGCCGCCAGCTCAGCGCGCAACTCGGCTGCCCGGTGAGAGAGCGCACGCGGGTCGGGCTGCGCCTCGTCAGCGACCTGACGTTTTAGCGACTCGTCGCCGAAATACGCGTCGGCGAAGCCGTCGACGAGCCGGTCGAAGCGCAGTCCGAGGAGGCAGTATTCGCGAGGAACGTCGAGCGTCGTCATCTGCGCAAGCGTAGTCGTGCCGCGCGCTGGCAGGATGGACGAAGCACCCCGCACCCGGAGGAGACGCATGAGCGACGCCGTTGCCGAGATCGCGAAGGCGTATGCATTCGACGGCCCAGCGCTGGAGCTGGGTGCTGTCGTCACCGACACGATCGCGCACCCCGAGGCGCGGGTGCGCATCCCGCTGTCGATGCTCAACCGGCACGGCCTCGTCGCGGGGGCCACCGGCACCGGCAAGACGAAGACCCTGCAGCTGATGGCCGAGCAGCTCTCGGACGCGGGGGTGCCCTGCGTTCTCGCCGACATCAAGGGCGACGTCTCGGGCATGGCCGCCGCCGGGTTGCCCGGCGACCGCATCAGCTCGCGAGTGAAAGACCTCGGTGTCGAATGGGTGCCGCGCAGCTACCCCGTGGAGTTCCTCTCGATCGGCGGTGTCGGCACCGGTACGGCGATCCGCGCGTCGATCAGCAGTTTCGGCCCGCAGCTGCTCGCCAAGGTGATGGACATGAACGAGGTACAGACCTCGTCCCTGGGCCTGGTCTTCCACTACGCCGACAAGGCCGGTCTGCCGCTGCTCGACCTGAAGGACCTGCGCGCGGTCATCCAGTGGCTCACGAGTGACGAGGGTGCGCCGGAACTCAAAGCACTCGGCGGCTTGTCGCGCTCCACCGCCGGCGTCATCCTGCGCGATCTGATCGCCCTCGAAGACCAGGGCGCCAATCAGTTCTTCGGTGAACCTGAACTCGACACCGCCGACCTGTTGCGCACCACGCCGGATGGCAAAGGGATTCTGAGCATTCTCGAGCTGCAGGGGCTGCAGGACCGTCCCGCCTTGTTCTCGACGTTTCTGATGTGGCTGGTCGCGGATCTCTTCCACGATCTGCCCGAGGTCGGCGACGTCGACAAGCCGAAGCTGGTGTTCTTCTTCGACGAGGCGCACCTGCTCTTCGACGACGCGAGCGAGGCGTTCCTCGAGTCGATCGCGCAGACGGTGCGTCTCATCCGATCCAAAGGCATCGGCATCTTCTTCGTGACGCAGACCCCGAAGGACGTGCACCCCGATGTCCTCGCGCAGTTGGGCAATCGCATCCAGCACGCCCTGCGCGCTTTCACGCCGGACGACGCGAAGAAGCTCAAGGCGACGGTGTCGACGTTCCCGAAATCCGAGACTTATGACCTCGGTGAGCTGCTCACCCAGCTGGGCATCGGCGAAGCCGTGGTCACGATCCTGTCCGAGCGCGGCACGCCCACACCCGTCGCCTGGACGCGGCTCCGGCCACCGACGTCGCTCATGGCGCAGGTCGATCCCGCTGTACAGCAAGCGCTCGTCGCGGCGTCCCCGCTGTTCGCGAAGTACGACGAGGCCGTCGACCGCGACTCTGCGTACGAACGGCTCGCGGACAAGCTCGCCGGCCCGCCGCCAGCGAAGCCGGTGCCCACGCCAGCCTCTGCGCCCGGCGACATACCAGTCACCCCCGACCTGGCGCCGCCACCCGCTCGTGAGCGCGTTGAGGAGGAGCGCAAGGACGGCCTGATGGACAAGCTCGGTGGCTTCTTCAGCTCGCCGATGGGCAAGTCGATGTCGCGCTCCCTCGGTACGGCGGTCGCCCGAGAGATCAGCCGGGGTGTGTTCGGTACGGCGACGCGAAGGCGGTCGCGCCGGCGCCGCTAGCGCTCACCTGGGAGCCTGGCGAGCCGGTGGGCGTCGTACGCGACGCCGGTAGCTAACCTCTGTGTGCCAGATCGAGCGGCTTGCGGGGCGGTGACCGGCAACGACCACATCAGCCCTGCACTGCCGGCCGGGCGCACCGTCTAGGTGCCCGTCGCGATGATCTGTGGCGCCTCCGAGTGGTCCTTCACGCGCGAGGCAAGATCAACAAAGCCACAGATCATCCACGCCGCGCGCGCAGCGACCCCGAAGCGGCCGACTCCGTCAGACGCCGAAGCGGCGCTGGCGCTGGGCGTACGAGCGGAGGGCACGCAGGAAGTCGACGCGGCGGAAGTCCGGCCAGTAGGCGTCGCAGAAGTAGAACTCCGAATGCGCGGTCTG
>JBDSAK010000166.1:0-15341 GCA_039922195.1 Mycobacteriales bacterium | reverse complement strand
CCGAGGGCCGAGATGGCGATGAGCAGGCCAATGGTCTCGAGTACGCCGATTCGCTGCCCCACCTGGACGAGGACGAACACCTCGGCGATCGGTACGACGAGCAGCGCGATAACGATGAGTGGCACGTCAGCCGCCGACGCTGGAAGGCTGGTCGTCGGTGCCGGCGACGTCGCGCCGCGGCGCCGGACGCCTATCGGGCTTGGCGCGCTTGCTGCGGACCGCCCACCACGTCACGCGCCAGAGCGCTTCGCCGACGATCGCGCGGCTCATCTTGCTTTCGCCGCGCTCGCGCTCGACGAAGGTGATCGGAACCTCGACGACCCGGAAGCCGCGCCGCCACGCCTGCCAGACCAGGTCGACCTGAAAGCAGTACCCCTGCGACGCGACGGTCTCGAGCGGGAGTTCGTCGAGGACCGCCCTCCGGTAGGCGCGGTATCCGCCGGTCGCATCCTGCAGTGGTAGACCAAGCGCCAGGCGCGTGTAGCGGTTGCCACCCTTGCTCAGGAGCTTTCGCGACCTCGGCCAGTTCTGGACCGAGCCACCCTCGACCCACCGCGAACCGAGGACGACATCGGCATTCTCGATCGCCGCCAGCAGCCGCGGTAGTTCCTCGGGCTGATGCGATCCGTCCGCGTCCATCTCGACGATGACGTCGTAGCCGCGCGTCGACGCCCACGCAAAGCCGGCGACGTACGCCGCACCGAGGCCGTTCTTCGCCGTCCGGTGCATCGCCTGCACCTGCGCATCGGTCGCCGCGAGCTCATCGATGATCGCGCCGGTGCCGTCCGGACTGCCGTCGTCCACGACGAGAACGTCGGCGTCGGGTACGGCGGCCCGCAACCGGCCGACGATGATGCGAATGTTGTCCGCCTCGTTGTAGGTCGGGATCACCACGAGTACCGAGCCCGCACCTGTCGCGATCATGAAACCTTTCCTCGTTCCGGGACCACTGCCGGCTCGTGCCGGACCACGTGCTCCTCGGACGTCGAACGAACGAGGCCTCGCCGGCGTCCCCGAGCCGCGAGGACTACGGCCGCCGCGGCGAAACAGCACACCAGGAGTTCGGGCCACGCACCGACCCGGTCCGCGACGGTGAGCGCAGAGCGTACCGGCAGCGACGCCACCAATTGTTCCTGGGTGAAGATGCCCGACCGCGCGATCGTGGTGCCGTCCGGCCCGATGAGGGCGCTCACTCCGCTGGTCGCCGCGATCACCACGGCACGGCCGTGCTCGATCGCGCGCAGGCGGCCCATTTCGAGCTGCTGCTCGGTCTGAGCGGGGTCACGCCCACGCATGTACGTCGCGTTGTTGGTCTGCACCACCAGCAACTGCGCACCGTCCCGGACGGTGTCGCGCACCAGCCCGTCGTACGCGACCTCGAAACAGATGACGTCTCCCACGCGCACGCCGCCCACGGTGAGGACGCCGGGCGTGCTGCCGGGTGCGAAGTTGCGCGGTATGTAGTCCTCGAGCATCTGAACGCGGTTGCGGAGCAGGCCACGCCACGGGACGTACTCGCCGAACGGCACGAGGTGCTGTTTGACGTACATCTGTCCGGGACCGGACACCGGGTCCCACAACAGGCCGGCGTTGAGAATCTGCCCGTCATCGCTGTCGAGAACGGCGCCGACGAGCACCGGCGCGTTCACCGCATTCGCCGAATCGACCACCAGCGCGCCGACCCGGTCGTCGCGGCGCGGATCGATGTCGCTGCTGCTCTCCGGCCAGACGACAAGATCCGGCGCCGGTGCTTCCCCCGCTGCCACTGCGCGCCCTAGTTGCTTGGTCGCATCGGCGTGGTTGCGCGTAACCACGAGGTCCTCGGTCTGCGTGTCCAGCCCGAGGGCTGGCACATTGCCCTGGATCGCCGCGACGGTGAACTGCCGACCACCCGCGGCCGCAGGCAACGGAATCGCCGCGCTGCCGGCGATGATGACGATGAGAGCGGCCAGCGCAGGCCCGTAGCCGCGCGCGGTGCGGGGACGCTGCTGGGCGGCGAGCAACACCCAGAGCAGGACAAGCCCGATGACCGCCGTCGCGAACGACACGAGTGGTGCGCCGCCGACCGCCGCCAGGGGGGCCAGCGGGCTACGCGACTGGCTGAACGCCAGGCGTCCCCAGGTGAAGCCGCCGAGCGGATAGCGCCCGCGCAACGCTTCGTACGCGACCCAAAGGCAGGACTGCGCCAGCGGCCACCAGGTCAGCGTCGATGTACGAGACAAGGCGAGTCCGAGCACCCCCGTCGCGAGCGTCTGCGTGACGGCGAGCACGATCCACGCGTGCATTCCGACGTTCTGCATCCAGTCGAGAAGCGGCAGATAGAACGCGAAGCCGGTGATCAGTCCGAGCGCGAATCCGGCGCGCCGACTGCGACCTGCGGTCGCGATCGACAGCAACGCCACGCCGACAAGCGCGAGCGGCCACGCTCCGATAGGCGGAAACGCGAGCCAGAGCAATGCACCCGACGCCACGGCGACGGGTACGGCGTACCGCAGGGAGAGTGGGGGCAGGTGGACGGACACCGCACCATCGTCGCAAAATGCGCGCGCCCCTGCGCGAGCGGCGGGCGAGCGGTGGGTGGGACCGGCGGCTGAAGGCGGCTGGAACGGAAGAAGCCCGGACACCCTTCGGACCGGTCCGGGCCCACTGGCGGTGAGCTGCACGAGTTCCGTTGTCTACTGGGCGTCCGGGATTCATCCGGGCGTGGTCCACCGTGAAAGCCGGCCGTGGTAGATCGCCCGCGGCGGCCCGTCGACGGGTTGCGCCGACATCCTCGAGCGAGACGATCCGACCGGGTCAGTGGTGAACGTGGAGGACGATGTCGGAACCTGCGCGGTTGTGTCAACACCGACCTGACCTGCACGTTTGTCGCATAAGCACAGGTCAAGGCCGTGATCGCCGACCATGAAGAATTCGCCGAGAATTTCGGCGTTCTCGGCGTGTCGCGGCGTGTCGGGTCAATCGCCGGCAGCTACCGCTCCGTCGACCGGTACGACGACCGTACCGGTGGCCTCGACGACGACGATCGGTTCGCCGAGCAGGCGCGATGCCGATGCGCTCGTTTCCGGATCTGCGCGGCACACGACCCGGGCGGTGAACTGCAGCCCGCGCGACGTCGCACCGACCTTGATGACTGTCGCAGTCGCCTCGATGACGTCGCCCGCTCGAACCGGCGCGAGGAACCGGATGTCGACGTAGCCCGCGAACAGGCCCTCGTCGCCATCGGTGCGGATGCAGATCTCGGTGGCCACGTCACCGAACAGGGCGAGGACATACGCGCCGTCGACGAGGTTGCCGCCGTAGTGTGCGTCGGCCGCGGAAACGTAGCGCCGATGCGTGACGCTCAGGCCGAGCCGCAGGTCGTCGGTCATGACGCTCGCCGCGCGACGGCGTAGGCGAGATAGCTCGCCACCTCGCCTGGCGTCGCACCCTTGCCGAACACCCGATCCACGCCGAGTTGGTCCGCGGTCCCCGGCTCGAAGCGGGGACCACCGACGACGAGCAACGGGCGTCCCGTCGGCCATCGCGCGGCCGCGGCGTCGACCACTTCACGAACGTGGTGCAGGTGTGCGTCGCGTTGCGTCACCACTTGACTGACCAGCACGGCGTCGGCGCCCTCGGCCACGGCGCGTTCGGCAAGCTCGGTCGCGCTCACCTGTGCACCCATGTTGACCACGCGCATCTCCCGGTAGTACTCGAGCCCCTTCTCCCCCGCGCATCCCTTGACGTTGAGGATCGCGTCGAGGCCGACCGTGTGCGCGTCCGTGCCGACCGTCGCGCCCACGACGACGAGCTTGCGCCGAAGCGTCTTGCGCAGCACGAGATTGACCTCCTTCGCCGACAGCAGCGGGTATTCGCGCTCGATCACCTCCACGGCGCTGAGGTCCACCTGGTGTTGTACGCGGCCGTATACGACGAAGAACGTGAAGTCCGGCCCCATCGCCTTGCTGTGCACGACCATCGCCGGCGCCATGCCCATCTGCGCGGCGAGTTGCAACGCCGCGCCGTCGGCTCGGGCGTCCTTGCCGATCGGCAGCGTGAAGCTCAGCTGCACCATGCCGTCGCCGGTCGTGTCGCCGTACGGGCGGACGATCTGTGGCCGCTCAGTCATCGCGCGACTCCCTCGAGAATCTCGGTCGCCGGGTTGAAGTAACCGGCACCGTGCGGCACGACGCCGTCGAGTCCCTTACCACCGTCCGCAGGGCGCCTGGTGATGCCGAACGTGCCGTCGGCGATGGCGTTGAGCAAGCCCTCGTCGACAATCCGTTCGAGCAACTCCACCGATTCGCCCAGCACCTGTTTCGCGCGCTGATGGATGAAGCCGCCGGGCTTCGGCACGAAGTCCTCGTGCAGCAGTCCGGCGGCGCGCCGGACGTAGTCGACATTCTCCAGCGCGAGGTCACGGTCGGACAGGAACGGCGTGTGTACGCCCTCGGACAGCATGCCGACGAGGATGATCCCCTGCCCGGTCATGACGGAGACCAGGTTGAAGAACGCGTCGAGCAGATAGCCGGCGAAGATGTTGCCGGTCATGTGCTTGGTCGGCGGCATGTACTTCAGCGGCGCGTCCGGGAAGAGTTCGCGCACCAGCTGCGCATGGGCGAGCTCGAGCCGGAACGAATCCGGGATCGCCGGGTTGATCTCGAACGCATGCCCCAGACCCAGCTGCCAGTCCTCGAGCCCTGCCTCGTGGCCGAACCGCTCGTTGAGCAGCTGGCTGACGATGACCGTGTGCGCCGCATCGACGGCGTCGGCGGTGGTCAGGTAGTTGTCCTCGCCGGTGTTGATGACGATGCCGGCGCGCGCATGGATCTGCCGGGAAAACCGCTGGTCGATGAAGGTTCGCTGCGGGTTGATGTCGCGGAAGATGATCCCGTACATGCAGTCGTTGAGCATCATGTCGAGTCGTTCGAGACCGGCCAGCGTCGCGATCTCCGGCATGCACAATCCGGAGGCATAGTTGGTCAGCCGGATGTAGCGGCCGAGCTCGCGACTCGTTTCGTCGAGAGCCGCGCGCATCAGCCTGAAGTTCTCCTGTGTGGCGTAGGTGCCGGCGTATCCCTCGCGGGTCGCGCCCTCGGGCACGTAGTCGAGCAGCGACTGCCCCGTTGATCTGATCACCGCAACGATGTCGGCGCCCTCGCGCGCCGCCGCCTGCGCCTGCGGGATGTCCTCGTAGATGTCTCCGGTCGCGACGATGAGATAGATCCAGGGCTTCGGGGGGTCGCCCAGACGCCGCAGCATGCGCTCGCGGTCACGCCGGTTGGCGTCGATGCGTTTGATGCCCGCGCCGACGGACTTCTTGGCGGCTGCCCGCGCCCGCACCGCGTCGCGCCCGGCCGGCTGGCGGAAGCTCACGCCACCGGCGGCCGCCTTCTGCGCGAGTTCGGACAGGTCAGCGAAGTCACCCGTTAGCAGGGCGTCCCAGACCGGCAGCGCGACGCCGCTGTCCAGACCGACCTGCTGCCGTACGGCGTCGGTGAGGCGATTCACCCACGGCTGCTGTTCGGCGTCCGCACCGGTGAGACCGGCGAGGCGTAACACAGCACGTTCGACGCTGACCGTCGTGTGCGTCCTGGCCAGCTTCTCGACGGGGCGCGCGGCCTTTGCCGCGAGCCGTCGGGCGAGGCGCACCACCTGAGGGTCGAGCCCGAGTTTGCCTCTGGTGGTCACGGGGTCGCGCCAGAGTCGTAGACCGTCGTGCCCCGGACGACGGTCTGCAGGCACGGCGGTGTGTGGTCGAGGTCGGGCAGGCCCGTCAGGCTCCACCACGGATCCGTGGACCACGCACTGATGCGCTCGTCCGCCCTCGTGGGGGGGACCGCTTCGCAGTCCCACACCGCGAACGTCGCCGCGGCGCCGGGTGCGAGCACGCCGGTCTCGTCGTCACCCATCGCGCGCCAGCCCCCGCGCGTGGCAGCTGCAAAAGCCGCTTTCGGCGACAGGCGAAACCCCGGCGTCTGATGCCGGACAGCTGCGCGTACGCCGCCCCACGGGTCGAACGGCGTGACGGGCGCATCGGAGGACAGACAGAGCGGGACGCCCGCCGCGGCGAACCGCGACAGCGGATTCATGGCCGCGGCCCGGTCGGCGCCGAGCCGCGTGACGTACATCCCGTCCTCGCCGCCCCAGAGCGCGTCGAACATCGGCTGCACGCTGGCGACCAGCCCGAGCCGGGCCATCCGGGCGATCGCGTCGTCGTCGGCGAGCTCGATGTGCTCGAGCCGGTGCCGGCCCGCCATCACTGCCGCGTGACCGAGAGCGGCCGTGGCCTTCTCGAATCCGGTGAGGACGGTGTCGATCGCGCCGTCGCCGATGACATGAAATCCCGTCTGCATCCCCGCTTCGACCGCGAGGATCACGTGTGCGCTGATGTCGTCGGCGGAGTAGCGGAGTGCACCGCGATTGTCAGGCTCGTCGGCGTACCCGGATCGCAGCGCGGCGGTGTGCGATCCGACGGTGCCGTCGCAGAACAGATCGCCCCCTGCGCCGCGCAGGCCGAGCCGGCGTGGTGTCTCGACGTCCCCGAGGG
The DNA here is from genome assembly GCA_039922195.1 of Mycobacteriales bacterium. Lineage (GTDB taxonomy): Bacteria > Actinomycetota > Actinomycetes > BP-191 > BP-191 > JBDTYE01. The sequence continues at coordinate 8,809 of JBDSAK010000166.1, read as the reverse complement.
ACCCCCAGTATCCGACGACGTCGATGTAGCCGTCCGCGGCCGAGATCGCCAACAGCGATTCGAGGTCGTCGGCACCGGCCACTTCGGGGCCGCTCATCTCGTGCAGGCAGCCGATTCCGAGAGACGCCGCACGTTCGAGCGCCAGTTGCTGCGCCGCGGCGACATCGGCGCGACTCAGTGACCGCAACGCGGCTGCGCGGACCGCGTGGTGCGCCTCCAGCCGGACGAGTCCGTCGCCCTCGTAGCCCGGCAGTCCGGCGGCCTTGCTCATCGCGAGCAGTGCGCTGGAGACGACAGCCGAATGCACGTCGACCCGCGACAGGTAGACCCCGCTCCCCCAGGACGCGCGGTCGAGTTCGGCGGCGGTCGGCGGCCGGCGTTCGGGCCACTTCGTCTCGTCCCAGCCGCTGCCGAGCAACAGCGCGCCGCGCCGCCGCCGCGCAGCATCACTGACGAGGTCGAGCGCATCGGTGAGCGAGCCGGCGCCGGTCAGGTCGAGCCCACCGATCGCCAGCCCCGCCGACGTCGTGTGCACGTGTGCGTCGACGAAAGCAGGGGTCACCAGTGCGCCGCCGAGGTCGACCTGGACGTCACCGTCGAAGGCCCCGCGCCCGTCGCCGACCCAGACGATGCGGTCGCCGTCGACAGCGAAGGCGGTGGCCTGCGTATTCGCCGGCGCCAGCACCCGCGCGTTGCGATACAGCGTGGTCATTCGGAGATCCGCCGCTCGAACAACCCGCGTACGCCGGCGTTGCTGCGCAGCAGGTCGAGGGCGTACGCCGCGTGCCCGGGCACGTAGCCATTGCCGATGAGCATGGTCACGTCAGCGGCAAGACCCTCCGCGCCGAGAGCCGCCGCGGGAAATGATGTCGCCATCGAGAAGAACACCACGGTCCCCTTCTCCTTCGTCGCCAGAATCGCGCCTCCTTCGCAGCCTGGCACGTCCACGCAGACAACGGTGACATCGACCGCGTCGCCGATGGCTGCCGAGAGCGCCAGCGGGTCACGCGCGTCGGCGATGACGACCTCATCCGCAAGAGCGGATTCGCGCAGCAGCGCAGCCTCGTGCTCGTGCGGTACGACGCCGACGATCCGCTTCGCACCGGCCCGGCGCGCCGCGGCCAGCGACATCGAGCCGCTCTTGCCCGCGGCCCCGATGACCGCCACCGACGGCCCGACTGGTGAAGCAGCGCCCGCGTCGGCGTATCGCTGCACCACGCGCGCTGTGAGGGCAGGTGCGCCGCAGACGTCGAGCGCCGCGAGCGCGAGCCGTTCGTCGAGGTCGTCCGGCAGTACGGCGACCGCGGACCTGGCGAACAAAATCGCCGTACCCGAGCAGGGCACCTGCTCGCTCCTGCCGTCCCACTCACGCAAATCGTCGAGGATGCGCAGCGGCGTCAGGGTGAGCGAGACGAGGGTCGCGACCCGCTGGCCGACCGCGAGCCCGAGCGGTGATGCCGTCCCCACCGCCTCGACCGCGCCGATGAGCATTCCGCCGGAGCCGGTGACCGGGTTGTGCATCTTGCCGCGCGTGCGGATGATCGCCGCGACGGCGTCACGGAGCGAGTCCGCGTCGGCGTACATCTCACGAAGCTGGCGGAACGACGCCGCGTCCAGATTGAGCCGGCTGACGCGGATGCGGACTTCGTCGTCGCGGATCGCCGGATCTGCATCCAGGCGGTCGGCGGCCTGCGGGAGGACGCCGGGCGGCGACAGGACGCGATGCAGCCCGACCGGCGAGGGAGCCACACCACGGGGCGGGGCTGGTTCGGCGTTCAAGATTCTCCGGCTTCCTATCGGTATGGGCGGATATTCTTCACGATAAGCTTGTTGTCGCCTTATGATCTCCGTACTCTGGGTGAGACGCAAGAGGATCTGACGGACGTGGCGGGAGGCTCGATGACGACAAGTCCGTTCAGTGGACAGCTCCGCGCATCGCCTCATGCGCACGCCACCGAACAACCCATCCACTATCCGCCGGCCCGCGAATTCCTCGAGCCCGACTGGAACCGGCTGCCCGGGTTTCGCGGTGTCACCAAGGCCGAGTGGGAGGACCCGCAGTGGCAGCGAGCGCATTGCGCGAAGAACATCGCCCAGCTTGCGGCGGTCTTCGGCAGCTACGCGGACGCGGCTTTCCTGGCCGACCTGGCCCGCGACCAAGCAGAGCGCGCGACGATGTCGATTCTCATCACGCCGCAGATGCTCAACACGATGAACGAGCACGACCTGCGCGCCGATCCGGTGCGGCGCTACATGCTGCCCATCTTCAGTGACCGGCGTACCGATTGGCCGAGTCATCCACGGGCCGAGCGGGATTCTCTGCACGAACAGGAGATGTGGGCGGTCGAGGGACTGACGCACCGCTATCCGACGAAGGTGCTGGCGGAAATGCTGCCGACCTGTCCTCAGTACTGCGGGCACTGCACGCGGATGGACCTCGTCGGCAACTCGGTGCCGCAGGTGACCAAGCTGAAGTTCGCCGCGAAGCCGGCCGACCGGCACGGGGCGATGCTGGACTACCTGCGGCGTACGCCGTCGGTGCGCGATGTCGTGGTCTCCGGCGGCGACGTCGCCAACATGCCCTTCCACCAGCTCGAGGCTTTCGTGGCCGCGCTGATTGCGATCCCGTCGATCCGCGACGTCCGGCTGGCCAGCAAGGCGCTGATGGGCCTGCCGCAACATTGGCTCGCCTCCCCCGTCGTCGCCGGGATGGAACGGCTGGCGAAGCTGGCATTCGACCACGACGTCGACCTGGCCATCCACACACACGTCAACGCGGCGCAGCAGGTGACGCCGCTGTTCGCCAAAGCTGCGAAGAAGATGCTGGAAGTCGGCATCCGCGACGTACGCAATCAAGGTGTCTTGCTCCGCGGGGTCAACTCGACCCCGCAGGAACTGGTCGAGCTGTGCTTCATGCTGCTCGACCACGCCAAGGTGATGCCGTACTACTTCTACCTCTGCGACATGATCCCCGGCAGTGAGCACTGGCGCCTGGCCGTGCACGAAGCGCAGGACCTGCAGCACTCGATCATGGGCTACCTGCCGGGCTTCGCGACTCCCCGACTGGTCTGCGACGTCCCCTACGTCGGCAAGCGCTGGGTGCACCAGCTCACCGACTACGACCGCGAGCACGGCATTTCGTACTGGACGAAGAACTACCGCACCGGTATCGAGGAGTCGGCGGACGCGCTCACCCGTCGGTACGAGTACTGGGACCCGATCTACACGCTCCCCGAGTCCGGCCAGCGATGGTGGCGCGAGCACTCCTAGGTGCGCCCGCGCGACGGCACCTGCGCTCGCCGCCCTTCGGCCACGTGACTACTGACTGCGCCCGGCGCACGCTCAGGCTCGTCGAAAAGCGCGCGGTCACTCGTCACTGGCGGGGTTTGCCTGTCCCCCGACTCCAGGGGCGGCGGCGACGCGCCAGCCCGTGGGATGTCTAGAAGTGTGGGGGGCGATCCTCGTACGGCGTGCTCAGCACGATCGTCGTCCGGGTCGAGACATTGGCTGCCGCGCGGATCTCGTTGAGTAGCGACTCGAGGTCGGCCGGCGTGCCGACGCGAACCTTGAGGATGTAGCTCTCGTCGCCCGCGACGCTGTGGCAGGCCTCGATCACATCCAGGTGCGCGAGGCGCTCCGGGGTGTCGTCGGGCGCAGCGGCATCGATCGGCTTGACGGAGATGAACGCTGTGAGCGGCAGCCCGACCGCCACCGCATCGACCTTCGCCGCGTAGCCGCGGACCACGCCGCGCTGCTCGAGCCGCTTGACGCGGGTGTGTACGGCGGACACCGACAGGCCGGTCGCCTTGGCCAGGTCGGTGAAGCTCGTCCGGCCATCGCGCGCCAGCAGTCGCAGAATCAGCCGATCGGTCTCCTCCATGCGGCAAACCTTACGACTAATACCGCAAGAAGCCAGTGATCGTTCGTAACGATCGCGCAATGAGGTGCGTGACGCTCGTCACCCGTTCACGGGCTCAGGTGACGTCGCGGGACACCATGGTGCGAACGCCGATCGCCGCGAACAACACGCCGTAGGCCGACAACACCAGCGCCCCAGCCCATACCGGCAACAGCTCGATCCGGTTGTTCCCGGCGGCCGCTCGAGTCAGCGCAGCGGTCGCGCCGGCCGGCGTCCAACGACCGATGGTCGGCAGGAACGTCACCACAAGTCCGTCCGCGACCGTCGTCCAGAGCAAGCCGCTGACGATCGCCGCGATCTGGTTGCGAACGAGTGCGCCATACCCGACGCCGAGGACGCCGTAGATCGCGGTTGCCAGCATCGACCCCACCAGCACCGTGGGTACGCCGTCAGCCGTGACCGAGTAGTCGACGTTTTTGACGTTGAGGCAGATCACCGCCGTGAGGAGCGTGACGAGCGCGGCGAGCACTCCGTAGGCCAGACCGAGAAGGGCTTGCGCGATCACCTTCGCAGCAACGACGCGGCCGCGTCGCGGCTCGGCGAGGAACACCGCGGTCGCGGTCTTGTGACGCCATTCACCAGCCATCGCGACGATGCCCATGACCATCGCCAACGTGCCGCCGGCACTAGCGGAGGCGAAGACCGCCCGGATGCCCTCGGGCGTCGACAGGAAGCCTGGGCGGTCGCGTTCCGGACCGAACACAGTGCCAGCGACAGTGAGTGCGGCGAGCACCGCGACGACGAGGCCGAGCCAGTAGCCGAGCTTGGTCGTGCGCACCTTGAGCAGCTCGGCGCGGACCAGGCGGGTCACGACGGCTCCGGGTCAGCCGTGAGCGCCATGAAGACCGACTCGAGACTCGAGCGCTGCGGAGTGAGTTCGTGCAATACGACGCCGAGCTCGGCCGCGAGGTGGCCGACCTGATCGCTCCCGAGACCGACGACGGTGAAGGCGTCCTCGTCGACGGCAGGCGTCACCGTGTGCCCGGCCGCGGACAACGCCTGCGCCAGTCGGTCCGCGCCGGGGCTGCGCACGCGCACGCGGGCCTCGGTCCGGCTCACCAGCTCGGCGATGGTCGACTGCGTGATGAGCTTCCCGCGCGCCACGATGACGACTTCGTCCACGGTCTGCGCGACCTCCGACAGCACGTGACTGGACAGCACCACGCTGCCGCCCTGCTCCGCGTGGTAGCGCAGGAAGCCGCGCAGCCACTGCATGCCTTCGGGGTCGAGCCCGTTGGCCGGCTCGTCGAGCACCAGCAGCCGCGGCTTGCCGAGCAGTGCTGCGGCCAGCGCGAGCCGCTGCTTCATGCCGAGCGAATACTCGGAGACCGCACGGCCGGCGTACGCCGACAGGCCGACGTCCTCGAGCGTTTCCGCCGCACGCCTTTCCGGTAGACCCGCCGTGACCGCGAGAACGCGCAGGTGGTCGATGGCGCTGCGCGAGGGGTGGTAACCGGTCGACTCGAGAACTGCTCCGACGACGCCGGTGGGATGGCGCAGTTCGGCGTACCGCTTGCCGGCTATCGTCGCGCTGCCACTGGTCGGCGTGACGAGCCCAAGCAGCGCCCGCATCGTGGTGGTTTTGCCGGCGCCGTTCGGCCCGAGGAAGCCGACCACCCGGCCCTCCCCGACCGTGAACGTCAGGTCGTCGACCGCGGTGACCGCGCCGAAACGTTTGGTCAGCGAGCGCACCTCGACGAACGCATCGGTCATGCGCGGGCCGCGCCCGTCACCGACCGGCCGATGACCACTCGCTGAATCTGATTGGTGCCCTCGACGATCTGCAGCACCTTGGCTTCGCGCATGTATCGCTCGACCGGGAAGTCGGTGACGTAGCCGTAGCCGCCCAGCACTTGTACGGCGTCCGTCGTGACCCGCATCGCCATGTCTGTCGCGAACAGCTTCGCCATCGCTGCCTGCGTCGTGAACGGCTTGCCGGCATCCTTGCGCCGCGCGGCCGACAGGTAGAGCGCGCGGGCCGCTTCGATCGATGTCGCCATGTCGGCGAGCAGGAAGCTCACGCCCTGGAAGTCGGCGATCGGCTGGCCGAACTGCGAGCGCTGGGTCGCGTAATGCGCCGCGACGTCGAGTGCTGCCTGGGCGAGCCCCACGGCGCACGCCGCAATGCCGAGGCGGCCGCCGTCGAGCGCAGACATCGCGATCGCGAAGCCCCCGCCCTCGACGCCGATGAGTCGATCGGCCGAGATGCGCGCGTCGTCGAAGACCAGCTGCGCCGTCGTCGATGACCGCAGGCCCATCTTCTTCTCCGGCGCCTGCGGCAGCAGGCCTGCGGTGTCGGCGGGTGTCAGCAAGCAGCTGATGCCCTTCGCGCCGTCATCCGACGTACGGACCAGCACGTTGTAGAAGTCGGCGACCCCACCGTGCGTCACCCACGCCTTGGTGCCGTTGACGACGTAGTCGTCGCCGTCGCGGACCGCCCGAGTCGACAGGGCCGCCGCATCCGACCCCGACGCAGGTTCACTCAGGCAGTAGGCGCCGAGCTGCGCGCCGCCGACGAGGTCCGGCAACCACTTCGCGCGCTGCTCGTCGGTGCCGTACTGCGCGAGCGGGAAGCACGACAGCGTGTGCACCGAGAGCCCGAGCCCGACGGCCAGCCAGGCCGACGCCAGCTCCTCGATGACCTGCAGGTATACCTCGTACGGCTGTGCGCCGCCGCCGTACTGCTCGTCGTAGGGCAGCCCGAGCAGCCCAGCCTCCCCGATCGCGCGAAAGACCTCGCGCGGGAATGCGCTCGTCGCCTCCATCGCATCGGCGTGCGGCGCGATCTCCTTGGCGGCGAGCTCGCGGACAAGCGCGAACAGCTCGGTGGATTCCTCGGTTGGGGTGGTGCGCTCGACTGTCATCGCTATGCCTCGATGACGATCAGCTCGCGGGTGACGAGGTTGAGATTGTCGTGACCCGTCTCTGTGCACACCACGATGTCCTCGATCCGGGCGCCGTGCCGGCCGGGCAGATAGATCCCCGGCTCGATGGAGAACGCCATGCCCGGCTCGAGCAGCTCCTCGTTGCCGGCCACGATGTACGGCTCCTCGTGCTCCTCGAGCCCGATACCGTGCCCGGTGCGGTGGATGAAGTATTCGCCGTACCCCGCAGCCGTGATGACCTCCCTCGCGACGGCGTCGATCGACGCGCACGTGACGCCGGGGCGGACAGCTTCGCAGGCGGCCTGCTGCGCCTGCCGCAGCACTTCGTAGTAGTCGGCGAAACCCTCCGGCGCATCGCCGACCACGTACGTGCGCGTCTCGTCCGAGCAATAGCCCTCAGCCGTCGCTCCTCCGATGTCGACGACGACCGCGTCGCCGCGTTCGATGACCCGAGGGCCGGTGTCGTGGTGCGGGCTGGCACCGTTCGGTCCTGAACCGACGATCACGAAGTTGACCTGGACATGACCCTCTTCGACGATCGCCGCCGCGATGTCGCGACCCACCTCAGCTTCGGCGCGGCCCGGTCGAAGCCACTCGCCGATACGCGCGTGCACCCGGTCGATCGCCGCACCGGCCGCGCGCAGCGCCTCGACCTCGTCCTTGGTCTTGCGCATGCGCAGCTCGCGCAGCACTCCGCCCGCCGCCCGCTGGTCGGCCGCGGGCAGTGCATCGCGCAGCCGCAGCGCTTGTACCGCCCACATCCGGTCTGCGACCCCGATCGCGACCGGCTCACCGTCAACGGCCATCCGCAGCAGCGACGCGCAGATCTCGTACGGGTCTTCGGTCTCGTCCCACCCGACGATCTGCATCCCTAGGGACCCGGCGGCCGATTCCTGTGCCCGCGGGAGCTCGAGCCGCGGAACGACGAGGGCCGCGGGTCCGCGGGCCGGCAGCACCAGGCAGGTAAGCCGCTCCAGCGGCAACGCGTGATAGCCGGTGAGATAACGCAGATCCGCCCCCGGTGTGATGAGCAGCGCGTCGAGGCCGGACGCATCCGCCGCGGAGGCGGCGCGGTCGAGCCGGTCGGCCGGGAAGAGCGTGCTGGCACCGTGTTCGCCCATGCCCGCAACCTACCCCGATGCGGGCAGGGAGGGCGCCCGGCCGGTACGCCCTCCCTCCCCCTCCTCGCGCTACAGATTCGCCCGGATGATTCCGAAGCGCCCGTGCGCCTCGTCGCTCGGCCCCGCGGTGTACATCAGCGAGTTTTGCGAAGCCGAGACTCCGTTGCCAAAGAGCAGCCCCCAGAGGCCGTCGACTTTTACCTTCGCACCTGCCGCGTCGGTGAGCACACCGCGGTAGCTGCCATTTCGTGGGTCGTAGGCGTGGATCAGTCCGTCACCGAAGTTGCCGACGAGCAGGGCGCCGCTGAACTTCCCGAACGACGTGTTGGCGTGCGCCATCCCCCACGGCGAATTCAGGCCGCGGCGGGTGATGAGCCGGCGGACCAAGCCGCCGTCGGTGGTGAACACGTCGACAATCCCGTTGCCGGCACCCGGGACGTCGTCTTTGCGCAACGGATCCGTGACTGCGTACGTCACGTAAAGCATGCCGCGGATCAGGGCGACGTTGAACGGCGCGTACCCAGCCGGAAGTGCCGGGTCAACGAAGGCGCCGTCCCAGGTCTGCTTGTGGAATGCCGTGTCGAAAACATCGACGGTCCCCGCGTGGAAGTTCGCGGCGTACAGGTAGGGCGAGCCGGCGCTCGTGGCCAGCGCGAGCCCTTTGTAGTTCGCGCCAGGTACGGCGACCGCCGCAACCGCGTGCGTCGACGGCACTGCACCGGTGAGGTTGACTCCCGGGTTCCAGCCGCTGATGACGCCGCGCTCGGTCGCGAAGATGAACCGCGCTGATCCGCAGGCCCCCGAGCAGACGATGAACTGCGACGAGTCAGCGTTGAACACCTGGCCGGTCGGGTTGCCGCCCGGCACGACCACGGTCAGCGGGC
>JBDSAK010000165.1:0-10494 GCA_039922195.1 Mycobacteriales bacterium | reverse complement strand
GCCGCCGCCGGTCAAGCCCGAGGTGCCGCGCGAGCGGCCGGCGGAAGCGCGCCCGGTCGAGCCGAAGTCGGCCAACGACAACTCGGTCGAGTGCGCCCGCATCTTCCAGCAGATCTCGCTCGGCCAGGCCGACCAGTCGACGATGGACCGATTCCGGGCCCTGCGCTGCAGATGAGCGCTGGCATGGTGTTGAAGGATGCTTGCGCCGCAGCAAGACACGACGGCGCTTGCTGTCCGCTGTTACGCGCATACGACCGCACGTTTCCGCCAACCGCATCGTTCTCCCGCAACGCTTTCCGCCAGCGAATCGTCACGGCCGAGCAAGGACGCTGATTCCAAATGTCAGTGTGTAGACTTTCGCTTGCGAGGCGGCCACGACCTGGACCGCGACGACAAGGGGAGAAGCAATGGCTATCCTTCACAAAGTCTCCAGGGGCGACAAACTTGAGAGCATCGCGCGGAAATACGGACACCGCGACGGCAAGCTTATCTGGGCAGCCAGCGATAACCGAAGCGTCGTCTCCAAGCGGGGCAAACCGGAAAACTTGCAGCCCGGCGACGTCCTTGCTGTCCCGCCCAACGAGAAGGACGCGAAGGAACTCGAGAAGAAGGTAGCTTCTTTGAGCAAGAGTCGCGCCGGCAATCAAAGCTTGTTAGCGGTTCTTGACAACGAGAACGAGCGCCTCGAGCACAGGATGGCTATTTTGGATCAGTTGATTTCCGGGAGCCGGGACTCAACGACTCAGCTGGTCGGAGACGTGGAACGCAACCTTCGCGACATGAAGACAATTGCCACCAACGCTGACCTGGCCTGGACGCTAACGAAAATTTTTAAGAGTCTCGTGAGGATTGCGAACCTTTGCAAGAAGTTCATGTCGGGTGCCATTGCCAATCTATACGATATCAACAAGCGAGCCGTCAAGGAAGTTTCGACGCTTGCGAGCGACCCGCTCAAAGATCAGGGAGTAAAGGCCGTTTCAACGCTCAAGCAAAACAGTAACTCCGCAGTAGCGATTGGTGGGATCATCGCTGATGCCTACGATAAGATTTATTCACCCTCGTATTGGTTCTACGCAGTCGTTCAAAAGCAGCAAGCCGCGACTTGGTCGAAGGCACTCGCTAGCGAAGTCGGTGACGAAATTGAGGAGCGTATCCGGCGGGTGCGTAACGAAGGTGCGAAGCAGGTTCGAATGCTTCAAGATCGCCAAGCCGCTTTCAAGACCCAACTCGCCGAGACACTCCGTATGCGCACAGAATGCCTCTCTCGTCTCAAGACATGCGAGCAGGGAGGGGCCCGTCTCCGTTAAGCCGCTCGATTCCGACGACGGTCGCCCGTTGATCCAATCGTACGTCGCATGCCGACCAGTCGACAATGGATCCGTTGGCTACTCCGTTGAAGGTCAGAGCTCCGGGCATTTTCAGGGGTTGACGCCAGCGTCGGACTGACCGACCATGCGCCCGCTCCCTCTCGCGTCGCGCACCGCTCGAGGCGTGCGCCGCGTCCGGCCAGTTCGGCGCAAAAATCGAACAATCCAGCGCCCCGGCCCGGCCTAGCGGAAGCGATCTTCAGGAGGATGGGAAGGATGTTCCGGGCTGGCTCTCTGATCGGTGCCCGCGCTCTATCGCTGGCCACCTGCGTCGTCTCGCTGACGGCGTTCATCTCGTGCGGCGGTGGCTCCACCGGCAACCCCCGCGACAGCGGCGTCGACAAGACTTTCCTCGCCGTCGAGGCGGGCGACGCCGACGGCGATTCGCTCCCCTATCAATGGCGGGTCACCGCCGGCAGCATCGTCGACACCGACGCCGCCAACACCGTCTGGACGATGGCGGCGGCGCCCGGCATTCATTTCGCATACGTCATCACCGGATTGACGCCGAGCAGCGATTGTTTGACGATCGCGGACCAACCAGCGAAGGTGAAGATACGATGATTCGGCGGTTCGTGCTGTCCTGTGGCGCAGCGACGTCGGTGGCCTTGCTGCTATCGTGCGGTGGCGGTTCCACCGGTACCGACAAGGACAGCGGCGTCAACAAGACGTATCTCAGCGTCGACGCCACCGATGCCGACGGCGACACCCTCCACTACCAATGGCGTGTCACCGGCGGCACGGTCGACAACCGGGACGCCCGGGAGACCGTGTGGACCATGCCCGACGGGCCTGGGCTTCACTTCGCCTACGTCACGGTCTCCGATGGCAAGGGCGGGTGGGTCGAGCAGCAGTACGCCGTCTCGAGCGACCGCCTCGACGTCAAGGCCCTAGTGCCCGCGCCGATCGACCGCGCCGCGCCGTCCTTCATCGGCACCGACGGCACGCAGGTGCGGCTGCGATTTCGCGCCCCCGGGCAACTGATGTTCGCCGACGGCGCCGGCGCCGAAGCCGAACGGATGGTGTTCATGCCCGACGTGCAGGTGCGGCTGGTGCCGACGGCCGGCGGCGCCCCGGTGTACTCGGGCAAGACCGACGCGCGAGGCGAGGTCGATCTTCCCAAGCTCGCGCCCGACGTCGAATACCGGATCGAGTGCGCCCTGCAGGTGGGCTCTGCGTTTGCCGACTGCGTGGGCGAGACGTTCACCCCCGGACCGACGGCAAAGGTGATCTATGTCTCCCCCCAGCAGACGACCGCACGCAACCTGCGTCTGCACGGCCATGTGGCACTCGCCGACGGGACGGGCTGCGGTCGCGAGAGCGAATTCTTCTCGATTCACACGAGCGCGACGGTCCGCCTGACGAATGCTGACGGCTCGGCGGCGAGCGATCCGGTTCGCGTCAACCGTTTCGGCGACTACGCGATCGACGCGTCGGTGCCGGTGCGCGCCGCACTGCAGCTCGAGATCCAGTGCGAGGGTTACGCCGCGACGGTGGGGGTGCGCGCCGCAAACAGCGCCGCAGGCTACGTCGACACCGACCCGATCGAGCTGTCGCACGTCGTCGCCAATGCGCGGCCGAGGATCGTCAAGATGGTCGCCAGTGGCGCCGACGGCAACGTCCGCGGTCGCATGATCGAGCCGGGTTCGGGCACCGGCTCCAACACGCTGCCGGGCTCCGATCACTTCCTCACCTACAAAGGGCGCGACACGAAGCTGAGCGCCTGCCTCTACTACCAGGGGCTCGGCGCCAACGCCGGCTGCGACGCGCTCGGCAACATGCAGGCGCCGATCACGCTCGCCGACTGGATCCGCAAGAACAGCTTCGGCACTCCCTCAGACGTGTCGGCCACCTACGTCAACAAGCGCGACCTCAACCTGGTGCGTCGCATGGTGGGCACGCAGACCGCCGACCGGATCGCGTTCTACGTGTGCAATTCGCCCGGCCCGGACGGCAGCACCCAGACCGAGATCGACGACACCATCGCCACCGGCCTTGGCGATGACAACCGGGTGGCCTGCGTGGCGATGGAGTACTCGTCGGTACCGGGCGTGAACGGCGACAGGCCATTCACCCAGTTCTACACCTTCGGTCCCACCGGCTCGCTCCTGCTTTCGATCAACCTCGACGGCCGCGGCGAGAAATACATGCCGGGCTCTTGCATTGCCTGCCATGGCGGCTCCACCTACAACGGCCGCTTTCCAGAGCAGGACCCGGTGTCCCCGTACGTCGGCGCCCGATTCCTGCCGTTCGACACAGGCAACTACCTGTTCTCGAGCAAGAGCGCGTACACGGAGGCGTCGCAGAGCGAGTCCATTTACCGCCTGAACGCGCTGGTGGTGGGCACCGAGGGCAACCCGGCGTCCTGCACCACCGACCGGTCCACCTGCACGCCGACCACCCGGCTCATCGCTGGCTGGTACGCCGCCGGCCACGTGCTCGACAAGGCCTACGTGCCGCCGCAGTGGCAGGCCGCCGCTGCCGTGCAGCCGGACGCCGACGACTTCTACCGCGAGGTCGTCGGCACCTCCTGCCGCACTTGCCATGTCGCCCTCGGCGCCAATTTCGACTGGGACTCGATCATCCTCAGTCCGACGCCGATCGCCGGCATCTCGCCGCGCCGGGACCCCAGCCTGCAGGCCTGCGGCGGCCAGGCCGACCTCGCGCTGAACGCGAGCATGCCGAACGCGCTCATCGCCAGCGATCTGCTGCTCAACCGTGCCCGCGACGACAGCGCCCTGGCGAGCCTGATGCGGACCTACCTCGGTTGCTCGGCGCCCGCGCCGGATCCGGTGTATCCGAAGCGCTGAGCGGCGGCGCGCCGCCCTCTCGAAAGGCTCCGACCCATGGGACTCTCCTGCATCCTGCCCCGCGTGCTGGCGGCGGCCTCGTTCTCGGCACTCGTCGCCTGCGGCGGCGGCACGGTCCCCGTCCGCAGCGAATCGGCGCCGGTGCCCGCGCCGGTGCCGCAGTCGCGAGCGGCCGCACCTGAGGCGGCTGCGCTCGCCACACGGCCCGAGCCCGCCGGGCCACGCACCGAATTCGTCGCTCCCGAGCCGATCAAGTTCGAGAACGCGGTCGCACGGGCCGGTCGCCAGCTGTTCCGCGACGCCCAGGCGCAGCTCGGCAAGGAAGGACGATTGCTCGTGATCGATCCGCTGATCGACGCCAACACCGGCGGCCAGACGATCAGCACCCAGCAGATGGGGACCGAGCTGGAGACCCTGGCGCGCACCGACTTCCGCTCGTTCGCGGTGTCGCCGCTTACCCGCAACACGCTGGCAACCAAGCCGCTGCTGCTGATCGGTACCCTCACGCCGGTGACGGTGGTGCGCAGCGTCGACAAGCAGCCAGACGCATTCCGCGTATGGCTCACGCTGATCGACCTGCGCACCGGCAAGGTGGTGGCCAAGGCACTCGACCGTTCGACCATCGAATCGGTGAATCCGGAGCCCCTGGCGTTCTACCGCGACAGCCCGACCTGGACCAAGGACAAGACGGTGCTCGGCTACATCAATTCGTGCCAGGTCAACACCAGGATCGGCGACCTCGCCGACGCCGACTACCTGTCGCATCTTCCTGCGGCCGCACTTCTGAACGAAGCGATCCTCGCCTACAACGACGGCAAGGTGTCGGCGGCGCAGAAGCTCTACAAGGAGGCCGAGCCGATCGCCGAGCCGGGCGACCTGCGCGTGCTGAACGGCATCTACATCACGAGCTGGCAACTCGGCCAGAAGGATCAGGCGCGCGACGCGTTCGGCAAGATCGTCGCCTCGGGCCTCGAACAGAAGCGGCTGCCGATGAAGCTGCTGTTTCGCCCCGGCGGCACGCAGTTCAACGCCATCGGTGACCTGCCGCAGCAATACCAGATCTGGCTCACCTCGATCGCGCAGCAGGCGAGCCACGCCAATTCATGCATGCGCATCGTCGGCCACACCAGCCGCACCGGCAATGCCGGCGCGAACGAACGGCTCTCGCGGCAGCGGGCCGAGGCGGTTCAGAAGATGCTGGAGCAGAACAACCGGACGCTCGGCGCGCGCCTGAGCGCCGCGGGCGCCGGCTCGCGCGAGGCCCTCGTGGGACTGGGCACCGACGACCAGCGCGACGCACTCGACCGACGCGTGGAATTCAGAGTCGTCGACTGCGTGTAGGCATGACCCCGGGAGCGAACCAGCTCCCGCGCCGAAGAACAACGGCATGGCGAAACGCGCCGGCCACGGGGGAGCGGTGATGACGGATCGGAATGCGGGTTCACGAGCTTGGCTGCACGGCCGATTCCCCGCGCGGGTCGCGGCCGCGCTAGTTGCCTGGAGCTTGGCGGGTACGGTCATGGCCGTGCCGCCCACCGAGTTTTCTACCAAGCAGTACGGAACTTCCGGCTTCTCGTGCTCCGACTGCCACGGTTCACCGCCAGTCCTCCCACCCTCCCAGATCGTTCCGCGGGGATCGACCTCGGTCGACGCCGCGACGCTCCGATCCCGGATGGTGGGCGCCGGCACCATGTCCGATGTGCTGGCGAATCCGGCGGGGCCGAAACCCGGAGGCGGCACTTACAACGTCCTGTCGAACACCGATCTCGAGGTCATTCGCCAGTATCTGATCAAAGTTCGCGACGGCACGCTCACCGTCCAATCGGGCTCCAGCACAGACTTCGGCAGCTCGCCGATAGGCGTGGCCGGCGCGATCGAGACCTTTGTCGTCACCAACGAACGCGGCGACCCAGTGAAATTTGCCAGCAAGCCCGCGGTCACCGGTAACTACGCCATCGCCGGCGGCGGCAGCTGCCCGAACAACACCACCGACACCATCGCCGCGCAGACCACCTGCACGATTAACGTGCAGATCACGCCGCTGGGCGCTTCCAACCCTGGCACGCTCAACTACACCTTCGACGCGCCGGCCGGTCTCTCGCCACAGCCGGTCTCGATTACCGACCTAAGCGGCATCGGTCTCACACCCGCTTCGCTCTCGGTCAACATCGCCACCAGCTCCGGTTCGCCGCAACAGTTCGTGACGTCGGTGAACACCGACTCGGTATCGGTGACGTTCACGGTCAGCAACAGCGGGGAGAGCAGCGCCGGCTCGATCAGCCTGGGCGCGGTGCCGACCGGGTTCGTCCGCTCCGGGACCTGCGGCACCACGATCACCAGCCTCGGCGCCAGCCCGTCGAGCTGCACGATCATCCTTACCTTCCACCCGACCAACGCGGCCGCCGCGTTCACCGGCACGCAGACGCTCTCCGGCGCTTCCGGCGGCACGGTCAGCATCTTCGTGCGCGGCACCAGTCCGCAGGTGGCGATCTCGGCGGCGACATTCCCGGTCACGCTGGTGGGTCATCCGCAAACGCGCAACGTCACGATCAGCAGCACGGGCACGGCCTCGGCCACGCTGAGCGGCGCAGTCACGGCGGCACCTCCGGGGATATTCACCTTTCCGGCCACCTGCGACAGCGCGGCGCTCGGCCTGCCCCCCGGCACGCCCTGCACGCTTCCGGTGACCTTCACGGCCGCCGCGGTGGGCGACCTCCAGACCGCGACGCTGAGCGCGCCCTACTCGGGCGTCTCCGCCACGCGCAGCCTGATGGCAAGCGCCAAGGAGCTGACGGCGACGCCTCCCAACAAGACCCTGACCGTCGCGATCCCGGGCTTCACCAGCCAGATCTTCCGAATCGACAACCCGAGCGAGGTCACGACCAAGCTCTCGATCGCGCTCTCCGGATCGACCAATTTCACGATCGGCACCAATACATGCGGTGCCACGCTCGCCGGTCCTGCGTTCTGTAACGTGGAGGTGGTGTTCACGCCTGATTCGTCGAGCAACGTCACGACGACGCTGAACGTCGGCTACGGCGCTGCGACGATCACGCAGCTGCTACCGATCACGGTCAACGGCACGACCACGCTGGCACCGATCGTCAAGATCACCACGACGCCGACCAGCGCGCCGCCCTCACTCACCTTCCCCGCGACCCTGCCGTTCGACACCTCCACCCTCTACTTCGACCTCGAGAACATCGGCAATGCGTCGCTGACGATCTCGAGCTTCACCTTGACCGGCAATGCGCCGCCCGACTTTGCGATCGCAAGCAACACCTGCGGCAGCACGATCCTGGCAAACGCGCCGGCCTGCCGGGTCACGGTGAGCTTCACGCCCTCGGCACAAACGGCGCGCACCGCCTCGCTCGTCATCGCGCACAACGCCACGCCTTCGACCACCACGATCGCCCTTGCCGGCACGCCGCTGCTGCGCCCTCTGATTTCCATCTCGCCGACCACGCTCGACTTCGGCTCGGTGGTGATCAGTACCGACTCGGCGGTGCTCACGTCCACTGTCACCAACACGGGCAACATCGACCTGCACCTCAGCACGGTCTCGGTCGGCGGCGCGAACCCCGGCGATTTCACGCAGGTCGGGTCGACCTGCGTTTCGGGAGGAACGGTCACGCCCACGTCCTCGTGCCAGGTGAAGGTGCGGTTCCGGACCGCCCTCGAGGCCGCGCGTTCGGCGAGCGTGCAGATCGTCCACGACGCCGCCGGCTCGCCGAGCAGCATCGCGCTCGCAGGAACCGGCTCGCCGGTGCCGCAGGCCGACATCCAGATCAACCAAACCAGCCTCACCTTCGACCCGCTCGTCGTGGGCAACACCAGCCCGGCGCAGACGGTGAACGTGCGCAATTCGGGCACGGCCGACCTGGTGTTCTCGCGGATCGCCTCCAGCGGCATCGACGCCGCGGCCTTCACCGTCGGCGGCAGCTGCGCCACGGCCATGCCGCTGACCATCGGCGCGACCTGCACGGTCACGGTGGCCTTCGTCTCCTCGTCGCCACCGGGAGCGCGCAGCGCGAACCTCAGCATCGAGTCGAACGCCCGTCGAACGGTGGTGCTGGTGCCGCTGCAGGCGACCGCGCAGGCCGTTCCGGCACCGGTGGTGAAGCTGGTGCCCAATCCGCTGCCTTTCGGCGACCGCACAGTCAACGGCCTCTACGTGCCCGAGATCCTCCGCCTCAGCAACACCGGCAACGCCGAACTGGTGATCGCCTCGATTGCCACCACCGGAAACGGCTTCGTCGGCAGCGGCAACTGCGGTGCCACCCTCGCGGCCGGCGCGGGCTGCGACATCGCCGTGCAATTCACGCCGATCGCCGTCGGTACCGTCTACAACGGCCAGGTGACCGTCACGACCAACGCCGTCGGCTCGCCGCACGTCGTTGATCTCGTCGGACGCGGGGTGGCCACCGCAGTGCCGGTGCTTCTTTGGCAGCCAGCGACGACCGCACACGGCTTCGGCGACCTCGCTCCCGGCACGCCCTCGGATGTATGGTCTGTCATCCTGCACAACCAGGGTCCGGGCGGGGCGCGTCTCGACGTGGTCAACGCCGTCGGCATACAGGCCAGCAATTTCTCGGTCACCGGCACCTGCATTGCGGGCCGCATATTGCTCGAAAACGCCGACTGTCAGGTCGACGTGACCTTCGTTCCGGGCTCCGCCGGCGCGAAGCAGGCGACGATCCAGATCGGCTCGACCGGCACCAAGCCCAGTGACATCATCCTCACCGGCAACGGTCTCGGCGGGCCCACCCCTGTGCTGCAGCTCTCATCGGCTACGCTCGGCTTTGCGCTCACGCGGGTCGGGGCGCAGTCGCTGCCGGTTTCCATCGTGATCACCGGTGGCGGTACAGCAGCGGCGCGGATCGGCGGATTCACCATCACAGGCCCGTACGCCCTCCAAGACAGCTCGTGCGGCCCGCCGCCGTTCCTGGTGGTGCCGGGCGCCACCTGCACGGTCGCACTGAAGTTCGTGCCGACCGCCACGGGCGCCGCCAGCGGCAGGCTCACGATCACCTCCGACGCCGATCCGGCGATGATGGAGGTGACGCTCACCGGCACCGCTGAATCGGCGCCAGACGTCGGCGGCGGCGGCTGCACGCTCGGCGAGAGCGACGCGCCGCCCGACCCGCTCCTCTGGCTGATGCTTGCCGCTGCTCTCCTGGTTCTGCTGGCGCGCCGGCGCGCCGAGCTCCGTACACGGGAGGAGCGCCGGTGAAGTCCGTACGCGAAGGGATATTGGCGAGAGCTTTACGCCTTTGCCTGTTCGCCCTGCTAGTGGCCCTCGGAGGCGTTGCGCGAGCCCAGTTCGACCACTCAATCTACGGCACGCTCGACCTTTCCTACGGCCGGTTCGAGCCGAGCGGACAGGTGCACGACAGCCGCATCAACAGCAACTCGCTCTCGGCCAGCTTCGTGGGCGTCAACGCCAAGTACGGGTTGGACAGCGGCTACAGCATGGGCCTCAATCTGGAAACCTTCCTGCGCTTCCAGGATCTCGACTACGGCCGCAGCGAAGCGGACAAGTTCATCTCGCGCCAGGGCTTCCTCTCCCTCAGCCATGCCGACTACGGCCTGCTGCGCGTCGGCCGGCTGCAGACGTACCTGTTCGAGACGAACACCCGATTCAACGCCTTCGGCAACGCCATCACCTTTTCTCCGTCGTTGCGCCATCTCTTTCTGAGCGGGGGGCTCGAGAGCGTGCAGGGCGACGTCTATTGGGACAGGGCCGCCAGCTACTCGACGCCTCGCCTCGAGGGTCTGCAGGGCAGCGTCATGTACGCAATGGGCCGTGGTCGCAACCGTGGCGATTATGGCGGGGCCAATGTCGTGTTTTCGCGCGGCGTGTTCGCCGCTGCTTTGAGCGCACAGCGCGTGCACATCGACGACGGCATCGCCGACGAAACTCAGGAAACGGCTTGGCAGCTCGGGGCCACTTACAACTTCGGCCTCGCCAAGGTATTTGGCCAAGCCTGGTACGTCGACGACAACGGCCTCGAGTCGAAGAACAAGGGCGCCAGCCTGGGTACCGGCATACCACTCGGTCCCGGCAGCGTGCTGGCGCAGATTGCCTATTCGCGCGCAACGGGCCCGGCGTTGCTTCGGCGGCATACCACCACGAGCCTCGGCTACGTCTACAACTTCGACAGCGTCACGGACTTCTACATCCTGGGTAGCGACGACCGGGTCCGCAATCAGACGCGCGGCCTCTCGTGGGCCATGGGCGTCCGCTACCAACTTTGAGCGTTGCAGACGGCTTCCGCGCAGCCCACAGCTCGCGAGACAAATCGCTCCATGGTGTC
>JBDSAK010000164.1:0-2893 GCA_039922195.1 Mycobacteriales bacterium | reverse complement strand
CGAGGTAGCCGCCTTTTAAACGCAGGATCAGCTCGGGATGACCGCGCAGCCAGCGCGCGCGGGCGCTCAGCGAGCCGCTGGAATTCGGCGCCAGCGTGGCGGTCAGCGCGGAGTAAACGCGGTTGCCTTCCGGATCACCGTCGTCCGTCCCGAGGAGTTGCAAGGCATTGCCACCGCCAAAACCCTGACCTGTCGCGAGGTCGCTGCGGACCTGGTTGCCTTGGCGGATCCATCCGGTCAGCCCGTTTTCAAAGCCACCATTGCTCACCACGTTTCCACCCGCGCCGGCCGATGCAGCGATGTCGTCCACGAGCGCGTCGCCCGTGCCCATCATGAAGAGCTGCACGCGATCCGCGCCTGCCAGACCGCCGTAGCCGAGGTCGAGCAGGCCAGTGGCGGAGACCGTCGTCCAAGGCGCTTTTGCGCTCTCGTCGCTATCCGCCCAGGCACCCGCGAAGCTGCGGTCGGCGCGCAGGTCGGTGGCTTCCAGGCTTGATCCACCCCCATCCCCCCAGCGGTTCCAGCGGCTTGCTTCCCGGTAGCGCACCGAGTCGATCTCCACGTCGATGGTGAGCAACTCGACAACCTCCGGCCGCACCAGCGTAACGTGATCGCCGCCGTTTCCGAGCGTGCCTTCGTAGTCGCCGACCACCAGGGCCGGAGCGAGTGCGGGGTGATTCGCCCGAGTCCGCGCCGCGCTCTTCGCCACCACGAGGCGACCGCCGCCGGCGATGCTCGTGCCCGCTGGAATCTGGAAGCTGATCCCACTGACAAAGCGCCAGCCGCTCACGTCCACAGGCGCGGTTCCGGTGTTCGCGAGCTCCAGCCACTCGTCGAGATCGTTGCCGGAGATGGGGTTGAAAAAGAGTTCGCTAATCAGCACCTCCGGGATCTTCGGTCCGCTGTTCGGGGCACCGGGAGAACGCGCAGCGAGCGGCCGCAGGTCACCTTCACCATTCGGCGTACGTCCGAGACTCACGTCCGCCGCCTGCCCGCCAAAGCGAACCGCATCAAGCACGCGCGTGCCTGCCGCGTTGGTCAGGTAGAGCGTCTCGCCTTGCGCGCGGAGCGCGAACCCGAGCTGCGTTTCGGTGAACGCGACGAAGCCGCCCGCCGGCAGGATTGTGCCCACGGGCACGAGGAACTTCCCGAGCACCGCCGGATCATCGCTCAAGGCGCAGCCGCCGAGATCGACGCTCGATGGCGAATGATTGTGCAGCTCCACAAAATCCTCGAGCGGCGGCACCGAGCGCGCGAGCACTTCATTGATCACCACAAAGTCTTGCGCGCTGCCCGGCGCGATGTCCCCAGCGCCCGGCGACCCACCGCGCACTGGGCTCGCCGCCCAGGCTCGAGGATCGCTTTCGCCGTAGCTCGGGCGCACCAGCACCAGCGAGTGGCCGGTGCCGTCTGCCGCAACCGGCCACGGCGCATGGTCATTCCATGAGACTTCCACGACAATCGCGTCGCTCGCTTTCCGCAGGCGCAGCGTCCCGCCTTCATTGGAAAGATCACCGCTGAACGGCCCCAGGACACCGCTGATCCCGTAGGTCGCCTGCACGTCGGGTGGCAGGTGCGCGATAACGAGGCGACCTTTCGCCGGGATGTTTGTGCCCGCTGGAAAGACGTAGTCGATGTCGCCGCTGAGCCGATAGCCACTGAGCTCTTCCAGCCACGGGTTGGAGTTGTAGAGTTCCACGAACTGCAGATCGCGCGCGTCCGCACGGGTTTCGGGGTGGTAGTGGATCTCGGAAATCGTCAGGCCGGTCCGGCGGTTTGAGGCGCCCGGTGTTTCCCAGGTGGCCTGTGCAGGTGTCGGAAAGAAGACGCTTACCACCGCACTCGTAGTGGCGCTGCCGACCGGGTTGGTGACTGTGACGCTATAGGTGCCGGCGTCTGCAACGCGTGCGTTGGCCACCGTGTAGGTCGCGCTGGTCGCGCTTGGGATTGGCGCGCCATTCAGGCTCCATTGGTAGCTCAGCGGCGTGGAACCGCTTGCCGCGACAGTCAGCGAGAGAGGATCCGCAAACGCGAGCGTCTGCGACTGCGGCTCACTGGTGATGCTCGGGATTTGCGGCAGATTATTGACCTGCGTCAGCACGAGCACGTCCACCCTCGCGTCCATGATTGCACCCGCGGCGGAAGTGTTGCCGCCGTTGTGGGCGCGGAGCTCGAAAAAGCGCGCGGTCGCATTGTCAAAAGCGACGTTCCATGTCCCAAGGTTAAAGCTGTTTGCCCCGACAAGAACCGAGACCTGCGCGGTCGGCTGGCCGAGCGTTTCATCGACCGTGATCGTGACTGTGAAGGGCGTGCTCCACAGGTCCGGGCTGCGCAAGACCGCCGCCGCGCCCGTAGCGAGGACGGTGTTATCCGCCCACGTCTGCCAGGCGGCCGTGCCGCGCAGGAGGAGGGCGAAATCGGCAGTGGCGCTATTTGGACCCGTGACATCGGGCTGATCGCCGACTGCCAGAGATAGCCATGCGTCAACAATCCCGGTGTTGCTGCGGTCGAGCCGCCCGGTGTAGCGCGCGATCCACTTTTGGCCGGCCAGCGAGTCTGCGAAATTCCCGTCAAGGCGCACGGAACTCTGGCTGAAGGCGGCGCCATGAACCGTGTGCAGGGTCAGGACGTCGCTTGCAAACAGCGTGCTGTCTTCGAGAAAAGAGTCGTTCCCCGCCGCGCCGGTGGTGGCCTCGGTGTAAGTCGTCGTGCTCGTGCCGGCGGCCTGGCGAGCCGCCGCATCGAGGTTCACGTCCGTGTTCGTTGTGCCCGGGCTGGAGGGAAAGGTGAACGGGTCGTTTAGAATCGTCGTGTCGGCGTACAGACTGACCGCACTGGCAACGAGGAGGAGGAAGGAGGTACGCATGCGGGGGGATGAACTAGGAGCGGGCAG
>JBDSAK010000163.1:0-5228 GCA_039922195.1 Mycobacteriales bacterium | reverse complement strand
GTCACGACCTGATTGGCGAGTGGCGCAGTCCCCGACTTCAGCACCAGGCTCACGCTCGGCGTTGCGCCGAAGTTGGCGCTCGTCGGGGGCGCCGTGGTGAAGCTCCCGGTGGTCGTCGCCGGTGGCGTGCCGCCGTTTACGCGATAGAAGCGACCCACGTTGTCGTCGAGCGTCACCAGCCCGGTGCCGCTCGCGGCCTGGACGATGTATTGGATGTCGACCGGACTGACGAGCTGGGCGGTCCACAGAGCCGAGTCGGCCACGCCCGAGCACGCTGCTGGCAGGCGGCCTGCGTCATCCGGCACGCACTGCTGCAGGTCGATCGAACTCCAACTTGCGCCACCACCGGCGACCCCAGCCGGCGCGTAAGTGAGCCATACCTCGTAGATCGCGGCCGCCGGATCGCCGACGACCTGGGCGATGAAGGTCACCGGTCCACCGGAAAACGCGGTCCGCGCATCGACGCGCACGATGGTGGGCGCATCCGAGAGCGCCACGCTGCGATTGTCCGGCGACGGTGCGATCCCGCTGTAATACAGCTTGAAGTCAAGCTGGTCGAAACGCCGCTCGACACTGGTGCCCGCCAGCACGTTGTCGGCGCGGTACTGTGCCGGTGTCACCAAAAGGGTCGTGCCGCCGCTACCGGCCAGCGCACCGAAGTAATTAGCGGTGGCGAGCTTCATCGGGAAGAACGTCGACGAGCCGAAAGGCACGTGCACGCCGCGCAGGTCGGCGGTGGCGGCGCCGGTGAGCGGCACGATCCCGGCGGAGTCGACGTACTTGCCGCCTCGGAAGCCCACGCCACGCAAAACGACGCTTGGGTCGGTGGACGTGACGTTGATCTTGGCGAGCGGCAGCGCCGGAACCGCCGGATTGACGACCACGCCGTCGGGCCCGCTGAAGTAATGCGCGGTCACGCTCGGACCCGCCGTGACGTTGGTCAGCGGCACACTCTGCGGACTGAGCGTCGGCGCCACGCGAATCGACTGTGTCTTCATCCCCAGAGTGGCCGCCGGACCGCTGGCCACCGCGACCGGCGAGACGGCAGGCCCTGAGGTTGGTGACAACAGGCGTCCCGCGGGGAAGTCAACCCCGAGCATCGGCAATCCGAACACCGTGGCTTCGAGCACGGCCTTCTGGTGCAGGCCGCGAAGGTCTGGCGTGCTGACGAGGTACTCGAGCTTCGCCCGGGCGAGGGCCTCACCCACCGCCACCGGCCCGGTACCGTACCGAAGCTGCCGCGCAAACCCCTGGTAGAGCCGCTCGCTGTATTCGATGAAGTCGGTGTCGCCGTACTGGTAACCGGTCCCCGCGACAAGCGTAGCCTTCTTCTGCGCCAGCGCCTGCGCCCAGTCGAGCTTCAACGTCAGTCCTTCGATAGCGTGGGCGTCGACCAGGTTGTAGCCACTGTGGCAACCGGCGCTGAACACTATGCTGTTGGTGAGATCGACCGGCGAGGCGACGAGATCCAGGGTCACCAGGCTGGTGGCGAAGTCCGCAGCGAGTGCACTGTTCGCGCTGAAATGACCAGCGAGGAAGATGAGGTCGTGACGGGTGGTTAGCAGCGCCTGCTTGAGGTCGGTGGCCGTCCACGAACGCGAATCCTGCGGCGATACCGTGTTGGGTGCGATCAGTGCATCCGCGGTGCGCCCGGTCCCCAGCTCGAGGTCTGCCTTCACCGCATCGGCGACGTCTGCCAGAAAGTCGTACCCCGTTACGAGCGAAGTCCGCGGCACAATGCGTCCGTCGGCGCTCACATAGGCGTCGATCAGCCCCGCCATCTCGGCCGGCGTTTCAACCAGCCGGCCGACGGCAAGTCCAGGGACCGGCAAATCCGTGCTGCGCTGCGCAATCGACTGTGACGAGCCATACGCGTCCTGGCCCAGCACGAAGTCGCGCCGCAGGCTTGCTTCGGACGTCGAGTTCGTTGCTACCGGTGGCGAGTAGCTCGATTCCTGCCCTAGCAGGCTCTCGTCGGGGTAGCGGAAGAACGGGATCACGCCGTCGTTGCCGGCGAGCACCACATAGCGCAACCCCGAATTGTTGGCCCGGTAGGCATCGATCATGGCCTTGATCTCCCTGGCCACCAGGTTCATGGCAAACGGGCACGCGGCATTACCGGCCGCCTGGGCCTTGAGGGCTCTGACGCGGGCGTCACCCGCCACATCGAGCAACACCCCGGCGATCTCGCTTCGCGCCAGGAACGTGGTGAGGCGCTGGCGCAATGTGCCGCCGCTGAGTAGCGGCTCGTCGAGGTTGACCGTTGAAGAGTCGGTGACAAACACCGTCTTGACCCCTGCCCCCGGCGTTGCCGGACGCGTGGAGATCGCGAGGTCGGTCACCCCCGTGCAGGTCGACGGACCCTTGTCGACCGTCAACGTGAAGGGCGCGGCGGTCGACGAAGCGCCGCCGCGGCCCCACACGCGCACGTAGAACTCGCCGATTTCGTTCCACGTGTTGACCGCCAACACCTCGTTGCTCTTGCCCGTCGTGGCCGAAACTCCAAGGAGACTGCGCGTCTGCGCGCTTGAGAACGCCTGGGCGATTTCGACCGGACTGAACATCGAGGGACTGAAGGCGCCCGGGCTGAACATCGACGGCGAGAACATGCTGGGGCTGAACATGCTCGGGCTAAACATCGACGGGCTGAACATGGATGGCGAGAACATGCTCGGACTCACCACCGACGGACTGAACATCGACGGACTGAACATGCTCGGGCTGAACAACACAGGGCTGAACATCGACGGCGCGTACGCGTCGGGGCTGAACACCGCCGGCGAGAACACGCTCGGGCTGAACATCGACGGCGAAAACATGCTGGGTGCGTATTCGGCGCCCAGCTTGATGAGGTCGGTCGTGCTCTGGGGCACGAGCAGCCTGCTGAACGTCTCGCGAATGTCCTTGAACACCGCTAGGTCGTAATCGGCCGGTAAACCGGTCAGGCTCACCCGGACCTGCTGCCCCGGCAGTACGCGGAACTTGTACCAGCGCGCTTTGCCCGGCATGTCGAGATAATCCGCCGTCGTCGGCGATCCGTCGACCGACAGTGCCCGCGGCCAGACCTCGTTGTCCGCACCGAGATAGACGCAGTTGTGCTCCGTCGTAATCAGCCCGTTGAACACCTGGGCCCACAGGAAGGCACCCGGCGTCATCACCGCGGCCGAAGGCTGCACCGTGAAATTGCCCGTAGCGTCGGTAAATAACAGCAGGTTGTCCGCCACCGGCGACGAGAATTGCCCGTTGCTGCAGGAAGGGTATCGATTGATTCGAATAGATGCCAATCCGGCAAAGCCCCAGTAACGCGGGTCGTCAATCCGGCCGCTGACCGTGGTGGCCGTGACATTGGTAATCGTCACTGGCGGCGCGACCTCCGACGCAAAGACGCCGTCCACGACCCCGCCCGCGCCGCTGCTCGAAGAGGAACTCATGTCGCTGACGACGTCGACGGTGGCCGTGTTGCCGAGCGTCGGGAAATAAAGAATGGCACCCTGCCATCGCATGCTGGTGGGCGTCGCGCCGGTCGTGTTCGCCGTGTAGGTTTTCGTCACGCCATTGATGCTGACGGTGATCGGCTTGATAGGGTCACCGCTTGGATTCCCTGCGAAAACCGCATAGATGCCGTACTGCCGTCCGGGCACCGTCGCGAACGACTGCCGGATGCCGCCGATCTTGCCGCTGCCGATCAAATCGAGCATGTAGCTCGACGTGAAGTTGGATGTCCAGATACAGGGGCCGACCCAGTCGACGCTGCCGACGCTGACTTGCCAGCCGGGAATCACCGCGCTGCCCGCCGCGATGTCGTTCAGAAAACAACTCGGCGACGTCGGTGCGCCTTCGTCGAAGCTGGGGTTGCGCAACAAAGCGGTGCGCGATTCGACCGAAATGCTGTCGACGACGGCTGCGGCGCCACCGACCGATGCTGCACTCATGTCGCTGGTGAAGCGTATCGTCGACGACGTCGACACAGCGGTAAATACGTACGTAAATCGACGCCAGCCCATGTCTGCGACCGACGTTGGAGGACCTGCGGGCGCGCGGGCGGTGTCGAACGTGTAATTGCGGATGATGCCGTCGATGGTGATGGCCAGCGGCTTGACCGACGGAATGCCGGCGATGACGGCCGGATTGCCGGCGAGGGTGAAACTTACGGAGTACTGCGCACCGGGAGTCGTGGTGAAGGTCTGCTCGATCGCGCCGACCTTGGCGCTGGGCGAACCGAGTTCGACGCTGTAGTCGCCATAGCCCTGCTGCCAGCCGCAGGTGCCTACTCGCCGGACTTCGCCGCTCACCACCGTCCAGCCGAGCAGCGCCGTGCTGCCGGTCGCAAACGTTTGCGTGCATTGTGCGGGTCCGAACTCGAAGCTGCCGTTCTGCAGCTCGGCCGTCGGCGTGGTAATCAGCGTCACCTGCACGTCGTCGAGCGCCGCGCCCCCGAACGTGCCCGGCATGACGTTGCTGACGAACTCGAGTGTGGTGGTGGCGCTCGTGGCGGTGAAGTAGTGCGTGACGACCTGCCAGCCCATGTCCGTGGTGGTTTTGCCGGTGACGTCGAAAGTTCCACCGACGAGCTTGACGCCGTCAACGTACACGTCATAAGGCTTGACCAAGGGGGGCGACGGGGCGGGATTGCCGGCAATCGCGAAGGTCAGCCGGTAGATGGCCCCCGACTGCGTGTCGAAGGTCTGCGAGACCCCTCCGGTCGTGCCAGTGCCGGCTAGGTCGACGCTGCCGGCACCGTCGGCCCCATGCCAGGCCAGGCAGGGAGCAATCGAATTGCCGTTGTACCAATAGACGCTGCCGCGGCTCACCACCCAACCGGCCCCGACCGGCTGACCCACGGCGCGCAACTCCGTGCAACTCGGGAGCGAGTCCTCGAAACTACCGTTTTGAAACGGCGCAGCACTGACGCCGGCGACCAAGCCCAATGTCAATACTAGCCCAGCAAGCCACGCGGTGTTCAGGAGGCGCTCCATTGCCGAATCTCACAAGACCTAGACAAACGTCAGGTGATCATACTGGATTCTCGCCCTTATGCGGTAAGAGCCGGGATGTCACGGCTGTCACGCAACGCAGTATCCCTGAGCGCGGGCCGCTTAATGTCTATGGTGTTCATTGACGATGCCACCAGCCCCTGACGCAACTGCGCTTTGCGCCTCAGAGATGCACCTTGGGTTACATGCAGGCCCTGTACGGTCACATTCAGCAATACGGCCTGCCGACGAACC
>JBDSAK010000162.1:0-3540 GCA_039922195.1 Mycobacteriales bacterium | reverse complement strand
TGCGCGCCCGCTGCACGATGACCTTGTCCTCTTCGGGCAGCTCGTCCATGCCGAGGATGGCGATGATGTCCTGCAGGTCGTTGTAGCGCTGCAGGATGCCCTGCACCTGCCGGGCGGTGTCGTAGTGCTCCTGGCCGATGACGCGCGGGTCGAGGATGCGCGAGGTCGAGGCGAGCGGGTCGACGGCTGGGTAGATGCCAAGCTCGGAGATCGAGCGCGAGAGCACCGTGGTGGCGTCGAGGTGGGCGAACGTCGTCGCCGGCGCGGGGTCGGTCAGGTCGTCGGCGGGGACGTAGATCGCCTGCAGCGACGTGATCGAGCGGCCACGGGTCGAGGTGATGCGCTCCTGCAGCACGCCCATCTCGTCTGCCAGGGTCGGCTGATAACCGACCGCGCTCGGCATCCGGCCGAGCAGGGTCGAGACCTCGGAGCCCGCCTGCGTGAAGCGGAAGACGTTGTCGACGAAGAGCAGGACGTCCTGCCGCTCCACGTCACGGAAGTACTCCGCCATCGTCAGCGCGGTCAGCGCCACGCGGAGCCGGACACCCGGCGGTTCGTCCATCTGACCGAAGACGAGGGCGGTCTTCTCGAGTACGCCGGCCTCGGCCATCTCGAGCCAGAGGTCGTTGCCTTCACGGGTGCGCTCGCCGACACCGGCGAACACCGACGATCCACCGTGCTGCTGCGCAACGCGGTTGATCATTTCCTGGATGACGACGGTCTTGCCGACACCGGCGCCGCCGAACATGCCGATCTTGCCGCCCTTGACGTAGGGCTCGAGCAGGTCGATGACCTTGATGCCGGTCTCGAAGATCTCGGCCTTGGGCTCCAGGTCCTCGAACCGCGGCGACGGCCGGTGGATCGGCCAGTAGTCGCTGGGGTGGATCTCGCTCTTGTCGCAGTCGAGCGGCTCGCCGAGCACGTTGTAGACGTGGCCGAGGACGCCCTTGCCGACCGGCACCGTGATGGGCGCACCGGTGTTGACGACCTGCTCGCCCCGGCGTACGCCGTCCGTCGGCTTGAGGGCGATGGCGCGCACGACGCCGCTGCCGATGTGCTGCGCGACCTCGAGGGCAATCTCCTGCTTCTCGCCCTCGATCTCACGGACGAGGGTCAGCATGAAGTTGATCTCCGGCAGCGAGCCGACGGGGAACTCCACGTCGACGACCGGGCCGATGACCTGTACGACGCGACCAGGCGCGAGCTCGCCCTCGCCGGCGGTGGTTTCAGGAACGAGTGTCGAGGTCATATCGGGCTCCTAGCCTTCCGCGGCGAGCGCTTCAGCGCCGCCGACGATTTCGGAGATCTCGGTGGTGATTTCTGCCTGCCGCGCACGGTTGGCGTCGCGCGTCAGGATCTTGATGAGTTCGTCTGCGTTGTCGGTCGCGGCCTTCATCGCGCGCCGCCGAGCCGCGTGTTCGGACGCCGCTGCGTTGAGCAGCGCGGAGAAGACCCGGCTCTCGACGTAGCGCGGCAGCAGCGATGCCAGGATCGACTCGGCGTCCGGCTCGAACTCGACTTCGGCCTGCAGCCCCTCGACCGGCTCCGCATTCTCGGGGGGCAGCACCGGTAGCAGCTGCTCGATGACGGGCGTCTGCGTGAGCATCGTCTTGAACTGCGTGTAGGCGATGAGCACCTTGTCGAGCTTGCCGGCCAGGTAGTCCTCGGTGACCTGCTGGCCGATCTCTTTCGCGACTTCATAGGGCGGCGTGTCGCTGTGCCCCGTCCATTCGGCGACCGGGGTCACCTTGCGGAAGCGGTAGAACGACAGGGATTTGCGGCCGTACGCGTAGACGCTGAACTCTTCGCCGGCGCGGCGACGTTCGATCTCGACCAGCTTCAGGACGTTGGTGTTGTAGGCACCGGCCAGACCCCGGTCGGCCGTCACGGCGATGACCCCGACCCGGTCACCCTCCCGAGGGGCGAGCAGCTCGGCGCCGCCACCGCCACGGCTGGTCAGCTCCGCGACAATCTTGGAGATCTCGTCGGCGTACGGCTTCGAGGCATGCGTACGCGCGGTCGCCTTGACGATGCGGGACGCCGCGATCAACTCCATGGCACGCGTGATCTTCTGCGTGCTCTTGACGGACCGGATCCGCCGGCGCACTTCGCGGAGCTTGCCCGCCACTAGAGGTCAGCCCCTTCGCGCTGAGGACCTGTCATGAGGCCGACCACTAGCCGGGTGCCTGCGCGCCGTCGGCGTCGCTGACCGGGCCGCCCGCGTCCCGGTCACCCCTGTCCGGGCCACCCTCGTCCGGGCCAGCCTTGTCCGGGCCAGCCTTGTCCGGGCCAGCCTCGTCGGGGCCGGGCGCGCTCGGGTCGACCGGACCGCGACCGTCCCGCGGACGCAGGTGACCCTCTCCGTCGCGCTGCTCCTCCGCACGCTCAGCCGCAACCGAGGCGGCCAGCTCGTCGGACTTCACCGTTTCGTTGAACAGTTTCAGCGTGGCGTCGGCCGCCGTCTTGAGCCGGTCGGCAACAGCGTCGAGCGCGACGTTGGTGTCGAGCTCGTCGAGCAGGCCGGCATCGCGGGTCTCGAGGTGCTCGACCAGCGCGCGGCCGTAGTCACGCACCCGGTTCACCGGGATCGCGTCGGTGAACCCGTTGGTCGCGGCCCAGATCACTGCTACCTGCTCGGCCAGCCGGACCGGCTCGTACTGCGGCTGCTTGAGCACCTCGACCAGCCGGTTGCCTCGGTCGAGCTGGTCCTGCGACGCCTTGTCCAGGTCGGAGCCGAACGCGGCGAACGCTTCCAGCTCGCGGAACTGTGCGAGGTCGAGGCGCAGCGTGCCGGCGACCTTCTTCATCGCCTTGGTCTGCGCGTTGCCGCCGACCCGGGAGACCGAGATGCCGACGTTGATGGCGGGCCGGACACCCTGGAAGAACAGGTCGGTCTCCAGGAAGATCTGGCCGTCGGTGATCGAGATGACATTGGTAGGGATGTACGCCGAGACGTCACCACCGCGGGTCTCGATCAGCGGCAGCGCCGTCATCGAGCCGCCGCCGAGCTCCTCGGACAGCTTTGCCGCGCGCTCGAGCAGGCGCGAGTGCAGGTAGAAGACGTCGCCCGGGTACGCTTCGCGGCCCGGCGGGCGGCGCAGGAGCAGCGACATCTGCCGGTAGGCCGATGCGTGCTTGGTCAGGTCGTCGTAGATGCAAAGCGCGTGCTTGCCCTTGTAGAGGAAGTACTCGCCCATCGCGCAGCCGGCGTAGGGAGCGATGTACTTGATCGGCGCCGCCTCGTTGGCGGGAGCGGCGACGATGATGGTGTTCTCCATCGCCCCGTTTTCCTCCAGGGTCTCTTTCAGCTGCACCACGGTGGACATCCGCTGCCCGATCGCGACGTAGATGCAGATCAGGTCCTTGTCCTTGTTGTTGATGATCGTGTCGATCGCGATGGCGGTCTTGCCGGTCTGGCGGTCGCCGATGATCAGCTCGCGCTGGCCGCGGCCGATCGGGATCATCCCGTCGACCGACTTGAGACCGGTCTGCAGCGGCTCAACCACCGGCTGACGAGCGACCACGCCCGGGGCCTTGAAC
>JBDSAK010000161.1:0-2994 GCA_039922195.1 Mycobacteriales bacterium | reverse complement strand
TCGCATGTTCCCGCGCGTTCCTCGCAATCGTTGACGCTGAGGACGCGCTGACTCGGATGTCCGGCCATGTCGACGACGTTCGGTGAACTCACCGGGCTCGCTGAGGCGCACCTTCGCGCGGCGGCCCGGGAGAACAGCGAACGACGCCCCGGCGATGCGCAGCGGGATCTGGTCAACGCCGTTGTCGACTGCATGCGCTCGGTTGACCAACTCCAACGTCTCGGTGCCACGGCACAGCCGCCCTATCCAGACAGCGACAAGTCGTGGCGCTTGGCCGCACGTGAGTTGGCTACGAGCCTGACGGGTGCCCGCGCAGCGTTGGGACCCCAGCCGGCTGACGCCGAGCACGTAGCGCAGCGGCACGTGTTGCATGTCCGGCACGCTGCCGTGCTGGTCGGGGCAGCGCACGACCTCCTCGCTGCTCATCTTGCTGCCGACGGGCCACGCAGCGACATGGGCGCACTCATCACCGAGGAGGACGGACGGCGCCAAGTCACCCTCGTCGCCGCCTCTCTTACCAAGGCGCTCGCTGACGTCGTCAACACCATCCGCCTGGACGCCCTCGCCCTCGACCGCAGGCCGGACCCGGCGACCGCGCACCGGCACCTTGTCTGGGGAGCTGGCATCGTCCGGGCGGCCGGAGGAGGCCGTGTACCTACACCCGACTACCTGCTGGCGGTGGCCTCCAGGCCATCCGTGCGCCGACACCCCGTGGCCACCGGTGAGTCGCGAGAGCAGTTGATCGAGAACATGATCGCTGCCGCCGCACGTCTCCACGGCGCATCCGTCCGCGACACGGGACGCGACGGCGTCCGCCACTATGAAGCGCGTTCATTGCACACGGTCGCGACCGCCATGACGGCAGCGCACGCGATCTGCGGACAGCTCCTAGGGCAGCTAGCCGAAGGCGGCGGTCCATCTGACGTGAAATCCATGCCGGCCAGCGCGGCTCAGCACCTCGCCGAGGCTCGATCGGGGCAGCAGAAGTCATTCGACGCGTGGTTGCGAGTCTGTGACTCCTGGCGTGAAGTCACCGGGTTAGCCGAGACCACCAGATCCCAGCAACTGCGTGTCGACGCGAACGACCTCGTCACACGCCTCGGCCGCCTTGTGTATGCCGAGTCTGACTGGCAGCCGAGCGTCCGCATGACGGGCACTTTGCGTAGCCCGGTAGACCTAGCGCCAGACGGAGCCGCTCTCGCGGCAATGCTGAATGTGGTGCACGAACTGACCGCACATTCGGCACTGATCGCGACTGAACACGCGCGGCTCACGAGTTCGCTGGCTGGCGCAGGGGAACTCTTGGTACCCACAGCAACGCTTCCTGACACGTACGACGTGCCGTATCGATTTGCGCGCCTTCCAGGGCCTGCGCAGAGGCAGCTGACGCACGAATACCAAGTCGCCGCAAGAGGCGCTTCAGACGCCGCCGTGCCGCTCGCGGCGATCGCGACCCTCGCGGATGCGGCGGCACCAACAGTTGGACGACGTCAAGCAATCGAGCTCACGGCGATGCGGCTACCAGGTCGTGGGCCCGCACCGCTGAGCAGATGCGACTTTCTCGAGGTCGAGGTCCCGTGAACAGCTACGAAGGTTCGATGATGCAGCAGTACGGCCAGCGGATCGAAGCCGCGGCGGTTGGGGCGCTCATCCTCAATCCAGCGGCGCTCGACCGCGTACGCGAGTGGCTCGCGCCGAGTGACTTCCTCGTCCCGCATTACCGAGTCTGGTTCACGAGCATCTGCGGCATGCGCGACCGCGGCACGCCGATCGACCAGATCACGCTGCTTTCCGAACTGCGGCGGGCGAATCCTTCGACGCTCGACCCGCACCAGCTGGCTGAACTGGCGACTGTCTCGGAGCAGGTCCCGATCCCCGCCGCGGCTCTCAGCTACGCGGCCGCAGTGCTGGAAGAGTCGGCACGCCACCGGCTACGCACCGCTGGCAGACGTCTCCTGCAGATTTCCGAGGGCGGCGATCTCGCCGCAGTGTTCGCGAACGCGCGAACAGCGATGCTGGAGGTAGAGCGTGATCGCGCTCGTTGTGAGCGCTTCACCGCACCCAGTCAGACGCGCGGCCTCAGCCACGCCTTGGCCGCATCTGTGCCGGCCACTGCCCGCAGGACGCAAGCCCGGCTAGAGCTATCCCCGAACGACGTGGTGCGTGAAATGTGAGCAGTTGTCGTGCCCACCGGGCCACCGCCGCGCTCAACACCTCCCGCGATTTATGGGATGCCCAAACCCTTGCAGAAAGGTGCAAACCGGGTGAACACTTCATACCGACCCATTGGGCCGTTCCGATCTCCATCGCGAAGCCCGAGGGTGCGCGCCGATCGTCACTGGTGCGTACGGCCGAAGGGAAAACGGGGATGCGGTATGTCGCCCGGCAGCCCAACCGCGTAGCGGCGGTAGCCCTCTGCACAGTCGTGGCGTTGTCCGCGGCCGCGTGCGATTCCAGCGGCAAGAATGCGGCCATTTCCACCGACGCCTCCGTCAACGAATCGTCAGCCGGCGCGCCCTCGCGAAGTGCGGTCCCATCGTCGCCCCCGCCCTCGAACGCGGCGTCGTCGCCGCGTACGGCATCGGAAACGCCGGGTACGTCGACGTCAGCAACGCCACGCACGTCTGCTCCGGCATCCTCCGGTGCGACGACAGGTTCCGCGCCGGCGGAGGTTCGCGAGGAGTCAGTCCGTGCGGCCTACGCCGCTTATTGGACTGTGGTGCTCGTTGCCGACGGCAAGGTGCCCGACCCGGCAGATCCACGCATAGCCCAGTACACGACCGGCAAGTCGCGCCAACACATTGAGGGTTTGTTCGTTACCCGCAAGCAGTACAGCCAACGGACTTACGGCAAGCCTGTTCTGCACATCAAGGTTGTGAGGGTCGAAGGCTCGCTGGCGACGGTTGTCGACTGTGTCGACAGCTCGAACTTTGGATGGATGGAAAAGGACGGCACACGGCGCACGGTCGGCACGCGTGGCGCCCCTATCACGAC
>JBDSAK010000160.1:0-9798 GCA_039922195.1 Mycobacteriales bacterium | reverse complement strand
GCTCGGGCAGCTAGTGGCGCAAGGGCGTCTCGGCCAAAACAGCACCTGCTGAGACACCCCGGACCGCGCCCGGATGTAGCACTCCGTGACGGAGATGTCGCGATTGTGTGGGTTACGTCAGGCCTGGTGGCGACGTACGGTCAGCTCTGGTGCATATGGCACCACCCAGGGAGGGCTGGCCTTCGGCCTGAGACAGGAGTTCAGAATGCGTGTGCCACGACTTTTTGCGGTGATCGCCGCCGGGTCAGTGATCCTGACCGGTGCGACATTCGCGTCCGCCGCACCCATCACACCGGGCGGGGACACCGAGGTCACCGTCGGCAGCGACGACGGCTACTTCTCGCACAACAAGCAGAACGAGCCAGGGCTCGCCGTCAATCAGTTCAACCCGCAGATCCTGGCGGCCGGAGCCAATGACAACATCGACCTGGAGCGCTGCTACGCGGGCACGAACACGACGTGTCCGTTCACCGCAGGCGTCGGCGTATCCGGTGTGCAGTTCTCGCTTGACGCCGGCCGCACGTGGATCCAGCCGACGTACACCGGCTACACCGCGCGCAACGCGTCATGCCGCACCGACACTCCTGACGACCAGCCGTGCGTTCCCTCGGTAGGTCCGATCGGCACGCTGCCGAAATACTACGAGAACGGCCTCGTCTCCAACGGCGACCCCGAGCTCGCGTTCGGCCCGATCAAGCGCAACGGCACGTTCTCCTGGGCCAACGGCCAGCGGCTCTACTACGCCAACATCGCGACGAAGTTCGACGAGCGGGCGTTCCGCGGCGACGGCGCCATTGCCGTCTCGCGCACCGACGACGTGGTCGCAGCGGCCGCCGGCGACAACAACGCGTGGATGGACCCGGTCATCGTGACCCGGCAGAACAGCGCGCTGTTCAGTGACAAGGAGCAGATCTGGGCGGACAACGCGGCCTCCAGCAAGTACTTCGGGAACGTCTACGTCTGCAACGTCGGCTTCCGTGGCACCGCCGGTTCCGAGCCGGTCCTGTTGGCTCGATCGAGCGACGGTGGCGACACGTGGAGCCACCGCCAGCTCACCGCGGCGACCAACAACGGGCAGACGGGCGGACGGCAGGGTTGCGCGGTGCGCACCGACAGCACCGGCGTCGTGTACGTCGTCTGGGTCGGCACGGACATCCACACTCGCGGAGGCGTCTTCTACCAGGCGCGATCATTCAACGGCGGCTTCAACTTCGAGCGGCCGCGCGTGATCACGACGGTCGAGGGCATCGGGCAGTTCGACCCGGCTCAGGGCCGATTCACCATCGACGGAGTCGCTGGTGCTCGCACCGACTCTTTCCCGAGCATCGACATCGCGAACGGCGCGCCGTCCGGTGCCGACGCGACCGACCAGATCGTGGTCTCGTGGTCGGATGACCGCGCCGGAACCAACAACGAGCGGGCCTACGTCATCTCGTCGCGTAACCGGGGCACGAGCTACGGCGCGCCGGTCGTCGCCTCCGAAGGAGCCGACCGGGCCAACCAGCCCGCCATCGCGATCTCGCCGGACGGCACGGACGCGTGGTTGGTCTACAACGCCTATCTCCAGCCCTGGCGTGACAACACGGCGGCGTCGCGACCGATGCAGGGCGTCATCCGGCATGCCGAGGTCAATGCGGGCAGCGGCGCGATCGGCGCATTCGGCACCGAGCACCGCGGCGCGGAAGGCGATGCTCGCGGCTCGAGCGCGAACGGGCTGAGGTCGGAGTTCCTCGGCGACTACAACTACGCCGTTGCGACGCGTGATTACGGTTCAGCGGTGTGGAACGACGTACGCGATGCGGCGGTCTGCGACGACATGAACGTCTACCGTCAGGCGTTCGTGGACGACGTGCTTGCGGGCACCGTGCAGCCGGTCGTCGGCGACGAGAAGGAAGAAGCCGCGGACGCGGCGGGGACCGAGCCGCTGTCGCATGCCAGCGACCTGCGGCCTGGGCCCAATACCGATTGCCCGCAGGGCTCCACGCTGGCGTTCGGCAACAGCAGTATCTACGGCGGGAGTTACGCAGACCCGACACCGTAGAAGGCCGACAGGCGGAGAGGGGCGTCACCCATCGGGTGGCGCCCCTTTCGTCGCCGCCGCTGGGTAGCGCTCCGTAGCCGTACCAACACGAACAGGTTTCACCCGGTACAAGTTTCAGATCCGCGGGTAACGTCGGGTGCGTGCGCTACCGCGCATGACCCCACGGAAGGGACCCACCCAATGCTCGTGTCTTCCCGTTGGCGACGTGCTGCCGTCCTACCGGCCGTTGCAGTTTTCGCCCTAGCCTCCTCGTCCGCACTCGCGGCAACGTCGGTCGACGTGCAAGCGAACAATCCGCAGGTCGCGGGCGACCCGTCGTCGAATACGACTGCGCGCTTCCCGACCAACAAGCAGAACGAGACGACGATCGCGGTCAACCCGCTCAACTCCCAGTTCCTCGTCGCCGGCGCGAACGACGAGCAGCGCCAGCCACCGTGCGGCCCCGGGCCGGTTCGTGGCCCTGACGCCAAGCCGAGTGACTGTTCCTTCTTCCTCAACGTCGGCACCTCCGGCGTGTACACCTCGAATGACGGTGGCGCCACGTGGACCAACCGCGGTCTGCTCGACGACCAGGCAAGCTGGCAGGCCAGCCCGTTCGTGTCGGACGGCGACCCCGTTCTCGCGTACGGTCCGAAGCCGTCCGGCAATGGCCACTTCTCCTACGCGAACGGCGCGCGGGTCTACTACGCGACGCTCGCTGGGTACCGCGATAACGCTGGCCCATACCCCGCCGGCAAGGCTCCCGAATACAACGCCGTGTCGTACTCCGACGACAACGGCGTGACGTGGAGTGCGCCGGTGCTGTCGAGCACGAAGGCGAACCCGAACAACTTCAATGACAAGGAATGGATCACGGTCGACGACGACGTCGACAGCAAGTACTTCGGCAACGTCTACGTCTCTTGGACGTCGTTCCGCTCGGCTTCCAGCGGCAACGAGCCGATCTTCGTGACTCGGTCCACCGACGGCGGCGCGTCCTTCGATTCCGGCAACCAGCTCTCGCCGGCCGGCAACAACGGCACGGGCAACGGCCGCCAGGGTTCGTTCGTCATCACCGGTCCCGACGGCAGCGTCTACGTGGCCTTCGAGCAGGGCAGCTCACAGGTCGTCGCGATCTCCCGCAATGGCGGCGTGAGTTACAGCCGGCCGATCACCATCGGTGCGGTGAGCGATCTCGATGACCCGATCCCGGGTGCGAACTTCCGCACCAACAGCTTCCCGACCATCGCGGACGACCCGCGGAACGGCAGCAGCACGCTCTACGCGTCCTGGGCGACCAAGACCGCCGCGGGTGGCCGCGTCGTCGTCTCGACGTCCACCAACAAGGGCGTTTCGTGGAGTGCGCCAGTGACGGTCAGTACCCCGGCCGAGGGATATGCCTTCTACCAGGGTCTCGACGTCGCTGACAACGGTCGCGTCGACCTCGGGTACCAGGCACTGAAGGCGATCAGCACGACCACGTACGGCACCGGGAATGCGCTGATCGACAGCTACTACATCTCCAAGAGCGGGGCTGCCGGAAGCGCCTGGACCGCGCCGACTCGCGTCAGCTCGGTGTCGAGTGACCCTGCCGTGAGCGCGCAGAACAACTTGCTGCGGCAGTTCTTGGGTGACTACAACCAGCTGGTCTCGAACAACACCACGGCGTGGTTCATCTACACGGACACGCGGAACGGTGTCGGCTGCCTGGCGGTCGATGAGTACCAGCGGCTCAGCGATGGCACCGGAACGGTTCGCGGAGACATGGGCGACCGCATCAAGACGCGGCTCGGCCAGAACCCCTACTCCCACGAGCCAGGGTCAAAGCCGGCGCCGCCGGAGCACTGCGCGACGCAGTTCGGCAATTCGGACGCCTACGTCTCGGTGATCACGCCGTAGGACGCCTGAGGAAGTAAGCACGGCACACAGGAAGCCCCGGCGCCCCCGCGGTCGCCGGGGCTTCCTGCGCTCGCAGGTGCCCGCCTCGGGTGAGTTTGCCCCGAGGCTGGGTACGCCGACCTGACGAGGCGGCTGCCTCGTGTCCGGTGAGGAGCGTGCGCATGACGACGGCCGCCCCCGTCAGCACCGTCTCCCCACCGATCGACCGTGCTCGGCGCTGGCGGTCGGCGCTGTTCGCCGGCGCCGCCGGATATCTGGTCCTCGTCGCCGTACTGCTCGGGCTCGGGTTCTAGCTCGTCGGCGTGCTCGGCGATGCCGGCGTCGAATCGTTTGGCGACGCCTCGACCCGGTGGATCGCCCGCCGGCGCAGCTCACTGCTCGACGGGCCTTCCAAGATCTTTTCCAGCTGGGCGGACACCTGGACGATCGTCGCCGGGACAGCGGGCGCGGTGTTCGCGCTGTTCCCACGGCGCGCCTGGCGGTCGGCCATGACACTCCTCGTCGCCCTCGTGGTCGAGATCTCGGCTTTCCTGTCGGTGACCTACGTCGTGGACCGGGCACGCCCCGACGTCGAGCCGTTGAGTTCCGTGCCATCGACCGGAAGTTGGCCGTCCGGGCACATTGCCGCGGCGATCGTCCTGTACGGCGGACTGGCCTTGATTGCCTGGCCGCTCGTTCAGCGGCGGTGGGTGCGCGTCACCGCAGCGGCGGTCGGCGGCGTACCCATCCCGTTGGCGGTCGGCTGGTCCCGTTGGTACCGCGGCCTGCACCACCCGACCGATCTGCTCGGCGGAGTTCTCCTGGGCTGCGTTGCGCTCTACGTCGGCGTGCTCGTCGCGCGGCGGCTCTTCCCCGACGAGTCCGCAGGCCGGGCCGAGCCTGCTGTCGCGGTGCAGGAGGCGCGCCGATGAAGGAGCTGCTCGCCGTCGCCGGAATCGCTGCACTCGGCGCCGCGGCGGCCGGCGTAGCCGTGTTGCGCACGAAGCTCTTCGACGCGTCCGCCCCCACGCTCCCGGCCGCGGCAATCCAGCAAGAGCTTCGGCTGCACCACACGCTGAGGGACCTCGCGCAACGGCGCGTGCACCCAGGAACGGTGACGGGTCTGGCACTCACCGTCGGCGTCGGCGCCGTAGTGCTCGGAGCGGCCGCCGTCGGCCTCATCCTGCTGTCGATTCGCAGCGGTGCCGGTCCGGCCAGCGCTGACGTGCCGCTGGCTCGATGGGCGGCGGCGAACTCCTCCGATACGGCAACGCTCTGGCTGAGCACCCTCTCCCATTTCGGGGGTACGGACGGCGTCGTCGCACCGGCGCTGCTCATCGCCGGCTACGAGATCCTCCGGCACCGCGCCTGGTCCGTTCTCGGTTTCCTCACCCTCACCGTGGGCGGACAGTTCGCCGTGTCGAACGCCGTGAAGTGGACGGTCGAGCGGGCCAGGCCCGATCTCCTGCAGCTGGGCGGGTTCGCCGGTACGTCGTTCCCGTCCGGGCACGCGACCGCGGCGGCGGCGTCGTACGCCGCGTTCGCCCTGGTGCTGAGCCGGCGGCACTCGCGCCGTACCGCGGCGCTGCTGGCAGCGGTCGCCACGGCGATTGCCTTCGCCACAGCGGCCACGCGAGTCCTGCTCGGTGTCCACTGGACGACCGACGTCATCGCCGGGGTGTTCCTCGGCTGGGCCTGGTTCGCCCTCGCCTCGGTGGCGTTCGGCGGCCGGCTGCTGACGTTCGGCCAGCCGGCAGCCGTGGCCGAGCGTCTCGCCCCATCCGCTCCTGCGCGGTAGTGCCCTATGCCGCGAGGTTCGTGGCACCGGGCCTGGGGCGCGACTGTCTGGGCGTCTGCCCCTGACGTGTGTCTGATTTAGCGATACAAGATCGCGTCCTATTAGCCAACATCGCGGGGCTCCGGGACGCGTGAAGTGTTCCGGTGCTTGCGGTGCCAGGCAAGTGGCTGGTGACGGGCCTGTTCGAGTCCTGCGTCCCGGGCCTTGCGGATGGCCTCACCTCGTCCTTCGTGCTCGGCCCGTTGTCCAATTCCGCCCGCAGCTGGAGCGTTCTCAGCCCCCTCTCATCTTCCGGCTGTCATGCTGCGCACATGCGCGTGCTGCTCGTCGAGGACGATGCGCGACTTGCCGCCGCCCTGCACCGGGCGCTGCGGGGCGCGGGGGTTGTCGCCGATGTCGCGGCGACAAGTGAGGACGCCGTCTGGATGGTGCGCGAGGTGAGTTATGAGGCCGTGGTGCTCGACGTCATGCTGCCGGACACCGACGGCTTCGAGACCTGCCGGCAGCTGCGCGCTGGAGGTGTCTGGACACCCATCATCATGGTGACGGCGCGGGCCTCGATAGAGGACCGGGTCCGCGGGCTCGACGTCGGCGCCGACGACTACCTCACCAAGCCATTCTCACTCGCCGAGCTGCTCGCTCGACTGCGGGCGCTCGTCCGGCGCGACCCTGTCGAGCGACCGTCGGTCATCTCGCTAGGGGCTCTCCGGCTCGACCCGGCCACGCGGCGAGCTTGGCGGGGCGACATCGAGATCGCGCTGTCAGCACGCGAGCATGCGCTGCTCGAAGCGTTCATGCGCCGGCCCGGCCAGGTGCTCAGCCAGCGGCAGCTAATCGACGCTGCGTGGGACTTTGCCTTCGAGAACCCGTCCAACGTTGTCGAGGTGTACGTGCGCTACCTCCGCGAGAAGATCGACCGTCCGTTCGGGACGAAGTCCCTCGAGACGGTCCGTGGCATCGGGTACCGCATGCGCGAGGACGGTGGCCTCTGAAGCGGCTGGCGATCCGGGTCAGGCTCACCGTCGCCTTCGGGCTGGCGATGCTGTTGATGCTCGCGGGTGCTGCGCTGTTCGTGTATCTGCGGCTCCGGGCCGATCTGGATGACGCGGTCGACGCCAGTCTGCGCTCGCGTGTGGAGAGCCTGCTTGCGGTGCAGGGTGGGCCCACGCTGGTCGGCGTGGCGCTCGAGGACACCGAGGAGTCCTTCGTACAGCTGCTCTCCGCGGAGGGCGACGTCGTCGCGACGGTCGGTACTCTTCGAGGCGCGGCCTTGACGCCGGCTGAGGCCCGGCTCGGTGCCACTCGGGAGATGGGGCTCGAGCGCCGGCTGCCCGGTGTCGACGGCCGTGCGCGGCTGCTCTCCCTGTCCGGCCCGGGCGGCGACGTGGTGGTGGCCGGCCAGTCGCTCCGGGACCGCGACGACGCACTGGCCAACGTTGTCTCGTCGTTCGTGCTCGGTGGTGCCGTTGCGATCCTGCTCGCCTCGGCGATTGGCTACCTGTTGGCGACGGCAGCGTTTCGTCCCGTCGAGGCCATGCGCCGAAGGGCGAGCGAGGTGTCGCTGCTCCCCGCAGACGCCGGGCTGCCGCTGCCGGCTGCCAGGGACGAGATCCGCCTGCTCGGCGAGACGCTGAACGCGATGCTGGCGCGCCTCCGGGCAGCGTTCGAGCGGGAGAGCCGCTTCGTCGCCGATGCCAGTCATGAGCTGCGCACCCCGATCGCGATCATCAAGACCGAGCTTGAGGGCGCCCTGCAGGTCGCCGACCCAGGGTCGCCGGTTCACTCGTCGCTGGTCGGTGCGGTGGAGGAGTGTGACCGCCTCGCTCAGCTGGCGGAGGATCTCCTCGTCATCGCGTCCAGCACCGACGGCCGGCTCGCGATCCGACCGGAGCTGACGGCGGCGCACGTGCTCCTGGGCTCGGTCCGTGACCGTTTCGCGGACCGCGCCGGGCGACGGGGCCGGGAAATCCGGGTGGAGAGCGAGCCGGACCTGGTCATGCTCGCAGACCCGGTCCGCATCAGTCAGGCACTGGGCAACCTCGTCGAGAACGCGCTCCGGCATGGTGCCGGCGACGTCCTGCTGCGGGCGCGGAGCGCAAGCTTGAACGGGTGGATCGAGGTCGACGTCATCGACGCCGGGCCGGGCTTCCCCGCGGCGCTCGCTGCGCGCGCCTTCGAGCGATTCTCGCGCGGCGACCGGGCCCGCTCCGGCGAGGGCGTCGGCCTCGGCCTGTCGATCGTGCAGGCGATCGCCGAGGCGCACGGCGGCAGCGCGGCGATAGTGGCCGCGTCCCGGACCACGCTGCGCCTGGCACTCCCCTCCGCGGCCTGACCGCGGGCCGAATCTCTCAGCGTCACCTCAGATCCGGTTCCTACCGTGCGCAGCACCAGTGGCACACAGGAAGGGGTCTCGCCATGCAGATCAGGCGAATCGGAAGTGTCGGAAGCGCGCTCGCGATCGTGGTCGCCGGGTCCTCCGGCTGGACCGGAGGGGCGGGTGACGCCGGGCCGAGAGCGGCGGGGAGCGTGAGCACCGGGACCCCGCGCGCGAGCCTCGTCGCGCCCGCGGCCGGCGCGGCATCGGCGACTGCTCCCGCCGGGCTGGCCCCGACTGACGGCACCCGCACTGACCCGGCGATCAGTACGACGGTCGAGTGGCCGGTCACGCGGTGCGGCACCTACAGCGGGAAGGGGTGTGCGCCCACGAGCCGGCGAGTGGACGTGACCCGTCCGACGTTCTCCCGACCTACAGAGATCACCAACCCACTGTTCCCGATCAGCGGCCTCGAGTCGGTCGTGCTGCTCGGCGAGGTGGACGGGAAGTCGTTCAGGTCGGAGACCACCCTGCTCGCCGGCCACCACACGGTGACGGTCGACGGAACACGGATCAAGGTGGTCGTCTCGATGTACACCGCGTACCTCGGCGGGAAACTCGACGAGGTCGCCCTCGACCGGTACGCCCAGGCCGATGACGGATCCGTGTGGTACCTCGGGGAGGACGTGTTCGACTACCGGAACGGCACGGTGGCGATCACCGAGGGCACCTGGCTTGCCGGTCGCGACGGGCCGCCGGCGATGATCATGCCCGCCTCCCCCAAGGTCGGTGACGTCTTCCGGGCCGAGAACATCACCGGGGTCGTCTTCGAGGAGATCGCGGTCAAGGCAGTCGGGCAGTCCGTCAACGGACCACGGGGAGCCGTGGCGGGGGCGGTGGTCATGCAGGAACTCCACCTCGACGGATCCCTCTCCAACAAGGTCTTCGCCCCGGGTTACGGGGAGTTCGACACGAGCTCCGGCGGCGACGTCGAGGCGCTCGCCCTGGCCATGCCTACCGACCGGATCCACGAGAAGGTGCCGGCCGAGCTGCGCCTGCTGTCGACGAGCGCGTGGGGAATCCTCGAGAACGCCCGCCTCGACGACTGGGAGGCGGCCAGGCCCACGTTGACGCGCATGAAGACCCTCTGGAAAGGGTTGGCCGCCAAGGGCTATCCGCCAAGGGTCAAGGCCCGGCTGGGCCAGGCCCTGCGAGCCCTCGAGAAGTCCGTCGCGCGCAAGCAGGCCGCCGGATCGTCACAGGCGGCCTTGGACGTCGCTCAGTCGGCACTCGACCTGGAGCTGCTCTACCGCGGCGATGTCGAGATCGATCGCTTCAACCTGCACGCCCAGCAACTTCGCATCTACGCCGCGACCAAGGACCTGCACGCAGTGACCGGTGAGGTCGCGGTCCTCGAGTGGATCCGGGACCGCCTCGCCGGCTCGCTGGGCCAGGCGCGCGCCACCCAGCTCGACGCGGATCTGCGGGACTTGCGAGGCGCGGCGAGCACGGGCAACGTTGCCGCCGCAGCGGACCTCGCCGCGAGAGCCGCTGCCCGGGTCCGCTACGGCGCCTGAGCACCGCCCGAACGACATCACCAGCCGCCGCCCGTCTAGTCGACCTCACTGGCGAACACCTCGACTTGGGCGGCGACCTCGGCCTGCAGCGCAGCCGCGAGCATCTGCCGAGTCATTGCTCGTCGGCGTGTGTGCTCCGTCGCTTCACAACGAACCCAGGAGGGGCCTTCTTCACTATCGGCACGCCGAGCGTCACTAACCTCCCTGGGCA
>JBDSAK010000159.1:0-15709 GCA_039922195.1 Mycobacteriales bacterium | reverse complement strand
CGAAGTTGCGGCCTTCGACGTAGGCGAATGTCGTGTCGTCGGGCGCGATCAGTCCGGCCCGTGCGCCGCCTTCGATGGACATGTTGCAGACGGTCATCCGGCCTTCCATCGTCATCGTGCGGATGGCCTCGCCGCGGTATTCGATGACGTGACCCGCGCCGCCGCCCGTGCCGATCTGCGCGATGACCGCGAGGACCAGGTCCTTCGGTGTGACGCCCGGCGGGAGCACGCCGTCGACGGTGACCGCCATGGTCCTGGGCCGGCGCTGCGACAAGGTCTGCGTCGCGAGGACGTGCTCGACCTCACTCGTGCCGATCCCGAACGCCAAGGCGCCGAACGCGCCGTGCGTCGACGTGTGACTGTCGCCGCAGACGAT
The DNA here is from genome assembly GCA_039922195.1 of Mycobacteriales bacterium. GTDB lineage: Bacteria > Actinomycetota > Actinomycetes > BP-191 > BP-191 > JBDTYE01. Next base: position 15,333 of record JBDSAK010000159.1, on the reverse strand, counting down.
CGTCATCCCTGGCTGGGTCATGCCCATCTGCGGGCCGATGACGTGAACGATGCCTTGACCGGCGGATCCCATCGAGTAAAGGCGCACGCCGAACTCGGCGCAGTTGCGGCGCAACGCCTCCACTTGCGCCCGCGACACCGGGTCGGCGATCGGCTTGTCCACATCGGTGGTCGGGACGTTGTGGTCCTCGGTCGACAGCGTCAGGTCGGGGCGGCGTATTGGGCGGCCGGACAGGCGCAGCCCGTCGAACGCCTGCGGCGACGTGACCTCATGCACCAGGTGCAGGTCGATGTAGATCAGATCAGGCTCGCCTTCGGCAGCGCGCACGACGTGCGCTTCCCAGACCTTCTCTGACAATGTCTTGCCCATGGCGTCTCACATTCTGAGATACTGTGTTCCGTATGTCGGACAGCTTAAGCGGAGTCGGGGTCCTGGACAAGGCGGTTGCGGTTCTTGATGCCCTCAGCACAGGACCGCTCTCGCTCAACGAACTCGTTCAGGCTACGGCGCTGCCTCGCGCGACGGCCTACCGATTGGCAATCGCACTCGAGGCCCATCGCCTCGTTGCCCGTGATGCTGACGGGCGTTTCCAGCTCGGCGGCAAGATCGCCGAGCTGGCCCGCGGCGGCGCGGGCGTCTCCGACCTCGCACCCGCTGCTGTCGAGCGGCTGCGCGACGTCACCGGCGAGAGCGCACAGGTGTACGTGCGGCACGGCGATCAACGGGTCTGCGTCGCGGCCGCCGAGCGGCCGACCGGTCTGCGCGATTCGGTGCCGGTGGGCGCGGTGCTGCCGCTGACCGCGGGATCAGCGGCGCAGGTCTTTCTCGCCTGGTCGGACGGCGATCGCGCCCGACTGCTCGCGAAAGCCGCCTTCACCGACAAGGAACTTGCCGCTGTACGACGTCGTGGCTGGGCCGAGAGTGTGGGCGAACGCGAGAGCGGTGTGGCGTCGGTGTCCGCGCCCGTGCTGGTTGGCGGCCAGCTCGTCGCAGCGATCTCGGTGTCCGGCCCGATCGACCGGCTCGGCCGGGCACCCGGCCGCCGGTTCGCCGCCGCCGTCCAGTCAGCCGCCGAATCCTTGGCTGCCGCGTTGCGCTGACGCAGCGGCGAGGATAGACAGCCATAGTGCAGGCTCTCGCGTGAATCGCACGGATCCGGTCGCGCGGCTGCGGCCGGTCGACTCCAGCTTGCTCGATGCGCTGGAGCAAGCCGTACCCGGCGGGGTGCGGTCACGCGCTTCCGACCGGTTGGCGATGGCGCACGACGCGTCGCACTATCTCCTGACACCGCAGGCGGTGGTCACACCGCGCTCGGCAGCGGACGTCGCCGCGCTGCTGCGCGCCAGTGCCGCGCAGGGCGTTCCGCTGACCTTCCGCTCGGGCGGCACCAGCCTGAGCGGCCAAGCGGTCGGCGACGGCGTACTGGTCGACACCCGCCGCAACTTCCGCGCCGTCGAGGTGCTCGACGGCGGTGCTCGCGTCCGGGTACAGCCGGGCGCGACCGTGCGCGAGGTCAATGCCAGGCTCGCCCCGTACCGGACGAAACTCGGCCCGGATCCGGCGAGCGAGGCCGCCTGCACGATCGGCGGGGTGGTCGCCAACAATTCGAGTGGCATGGCCTGCGGCACGGAGTTCAACAGCTACCGGACGCTCGACTCGATGATTCTCGTGCTGCCCAGCGGCACTGTTGTCGATTCCGCAGCCGTCGATGCGAACGACCGATTGCGCCATGACGAGCCGGCCCTGTACGCAGGTCTGCTCGCGCTGCGCGACCGGGTTCGCGGAAATGCCGAGTCGATGCGGATGATCGCGAAGCAGTTCTCGCTCAAGAACACGATGGGCTACAGCGTCAACGCGTTCGTCGACCATACGGACGCGGTCGGGATCCTGGCGCACCTCGTGATCGGCAGTGAAGGGACGCTCGCCTTCGTTGCGTCGGCGACGTTCCGCACGGTCCCGGTGCATGCGCACCTGGCCACCGGTTTGCTGCTCTTCCACGACCTGCACGCCGCGACCGCAGCTCTCCCCGAGCTGCTAGCCGCCGGGCCGGCAACGGTCGAACTGCTCGACGCAGCGTCGCTCCGGGTGGCCCAGGCCGACCCGTTGGCCGGCGACGTACTGCGCCGGCTCGAGGTCTTGCAGCATGCGGCCCTGCTCCTCGAGTTTCAGGAGAGTTCGGCTGCTGCCCTCGACGAGCGCACACTCGGCGCGACCGCGCTGCTGCACCGGCTGCCGTTGGCCCTGCCGGCGCAACTCTCCGGCGAGCCGAAGAGCCGGGCGGCGCTGTGGCGCATCCGCAAGGGCCTGTACGCCGCGGTGGCCGGCTCGCGGCCGGCGGGAACGACGGCGCTGCTGGAGGACATCGCGGTACCGGTGCCCGCGCTCGCCGACACCTGCGTCGAGCTGGTGGCGCTGTTCGCGGCACACGACTACGACGACAGCGTCATCTTCGGACACGCCAAGGACGGCAACATCCACTTCATGCTGACCGAGCGCTTCGACGAGCCGGAGCGGGTCGATCACTACCTGGCGTTCACCGAGGACATGGTCGCTCTGGTGCTCGGGCGGGACGGGACACTCAAGGCTGAGCACGGCACGGGCCGCATGATGGCGCCGTACGTCCGCCGGCAGTTCGGCGCCGAGCTCTACGAGGTGATGCTCGCCGTCAAGACGTTGTGCGACCCGGCCGGGCTGCTCAATCCCGGCGTCCTCATCGACGTCGATCCCGCCGCCCAGGTCGCAAATCTGAAGTCGACCCCCACCGTCGAAACGGAAGTCGACCGGTGCGTGGAGTGCGGCTTCTGCGAGCCGGTCTGCCCCAGCCGGGATCTGACGCTCACCCCGCGGCAGCGCATCGTGCTCCGTCGCGAGAGGGCGCGGGCGGCCGCGGCCGGCGACCTGAACCTGGTGCGCGAACTCGACGACGACTACGGGTACGACGGGTTGGACACCTGCGCGACGGATGGCATGTGCCAGACGGCGTGTCCGGTGCTCATCGACACGGGGGCACTGGTCAAGCGGTTGCGCGCTGAGAGTCGCAGCAGGCTCGAGCAAGGCAGCTGGCAAGCGGCTGCGGCGCACTGGGGGGCCGTGACGCGGGCCGCCGGTGCCGCGTTGACGGTCGCCGGATCCATCCCGCCGGCTCTCGTCACCGCGCCCAATCGACTGGCCCGCGCGCTCGGCGGCCCGGAGGCCGTTCCGCTGTGGAGTCGCGACCTGCCCAAAGGCGGTCGGCGACGAACGGGCTTGTCGAGTCCGCACGCGGACGCGGTGTACTTCCCGGCCTGCATCAATTCGCTGTTCGGTTCTGCAGAGCCCGGCGCTGGCGTCGGGCCGGCGCTGCGCAACCTGTGCGGGCGGGCCGGCGTCCAACTCGTCGTGCCGGCATCGATTCGGCAGTTGTGCTGCGGGACGCCGTGGGCCTCGAAGGGCATGACCGCCGGCTACGTACGTATGCAGCGGCTGGTTCTCCCAGCGCTTTGGCAGGCCACCGGGGGCGGCCGGCTGCCGGTCGTCTGCGACGCATCGTCGTGCACCGAGGGGTTGCAACAACTCATCGCGTCCACCCCGAGGTACCAGGCGATGCGCGTGCTCGACGCGGTGTCGTACGTCGACGCTCAGGTGCTGCCGGCCCTCACTGTCACCGGCGGGCTCGACTCGATCGCGCTGCACCCGACGTGTTCGTCGACCCGGCTCGGCGCGAATGACGCACTGCTGAGGGTCGCCGCCGCTGTCGCCGGCGAGGTGGTCGTTCCGGACGACTGGAGCTGCTGCGCGTTCGCGGGCGACCGCGGTCTGCTGCACCCCGAACTCACCGCGTCGGCAACCGCGCCGCAGGCCCGGGCCGTCGCAACCCGTGACTTCTCGGCGTATGCGTCGAGCAACCGCACGTGCGAAATCGGCATGAGCCGGTCGACCGGCCAGAATTACCGGCACGTCCTCGAGCTGGTCGACGAGGCGACGCGGCCTTCGGACGCTCGGCCCGCGGACGATCGGCCCGCGCCCCGCGGTGCTCGCAGGTGAGGGCGTTCGTCGTGACCGGCCCGCGGCAGTCGGCCGTCATCGAGGTGGCACCCCCGGTCGCCGGACCCGGGTGGGCAGTCGTCGATGTCGCCCGGGTGGGGGTCTGCGGCACGGATGTCGAGTTCTTCACCGGGGAGATGGCCTACCTAGACCAGGGTTTCGCGGAGTTTCCGATGCGGCTCGGCCACGAGTGGTGCGGAACCGTGCGCGTTGTGGGTGACGGGGTCGACCCGGCGTGGGTCGGCCGACGGGTCACCGGCGACACGATGCTCGGGTGCGGCCACTGCAGCCGGTGCCTGTCGGGTCGACAGCATGTCTGCGAGGGGCGTTTCGAGATCGGCATTCGCGGCGGCTTTCCCGGGGCGTTGGCCGAAGCGCTGGCGGTCCCGGTCAGTTCGCTGCACGCGTTGCCTGATTCGGTCGACGACGTTGCGGGCGCATTGGTGGAGCCCGGCGGCAATGCGCTGCGATCGGTCTGGGGAGCCAACCTCGCTGCCGGTGACCGGCTGCTCGTCATGGGTCCCGGCACCATCGGATTGCTCGTTGCCCAGTTCGCCGCGGCGCAGGGGGCGCAGGTACACCTGCTCGGCCGCTCGGACGACTCGCTCGAGTTTGCCCGGACGTTCGGGTTCGCGGGCGTCTGGACCGCCGAGGACCTTCCTGCGCTGGCCTGGGACGCGGTGATCGACGCCTCGAATTCCGCCGCCCTGCCTGGCCGCGCGCTCGATCTGGTCGAACCAGGCAAGCGGGTCGTGTACGTCGGCCTGGCCGGAACTCCGAGCACGATCGACACGCGGACGATGGCGCTCAAGGACGTCACCGCGGTCGGCATCCTGAGCGGCTCACCGGGCCTCGCCGGCACCATCGAGCAGTACGCGAGCGGCCTGGTCGATCCGCGCCCGCTGGTCGCCGCGACGGTAGGGCTCGAGTCGGTCGGGGACGTGCTCGCCGGCTGGCGGCCCGCGGGTGCCGGCTTGGGCCCGAAGATTCACATCGACCCACGGCTCATCGGCTGAACACGGCCGCAGAGCGCAGCCCTTCGCTGCCGCTCTGGGCTAGGTTGCGACCCATGACTCGCGCCGACCGCTTCAACTCGTCCGGCTTCGGCCGCTTCATCAACAGTGCGGGCGGCAGGACCTTCCGCTTCAGCGCCGGCCTCGCGTTTCTCGTCATCGGGATCAGGTACTTCGACACTCCAGGCGGGAAGGCGTCGCTCCTCTGGAGCTTCTTTCCACTCACCGCGGGCGGCCTCGATATTTGCTGGATCAGTGCCTCGATGGGGGGCCCGATGCGCGGAACTGCATGCCGCGCCGATGCATCAGCCGTCCGCTAGGCGAAGCGCCCGCTCGGCACCGTCGACTGCGCGCCGGCGCCACGGCCCCGGCTTGTCCGGCCATTCGGCGACGAGGAAGTTCGTCAGGAACAGTCCCTCATACAGCGCGACAATCCGACGCTGGTCGTCGGTCAAGCCGCTCAACCTGATCAGCTCGTCGATGTAGTGACGGGAGACGGGCAACTCGGCGTCGGCGGTGACCCCGGCTGCAGTCAAACCGATGTGAAAGAGCGGGTCGCCGTAGCAGATCCAGTCCAGGTCGACGATGCCGACAAGCTCGCCGTCGTGGACCATGACGTTCTTCGTCGTAGCGTCGTCGAGGAATGCCGTGGGTACGACGCGCTCGAAGTACTGAGCAGCCGCGGCCAGCCGCTGCTCGAGTAGCGGGACGAGATGCGCGGCGTCGCGGGGCAAGGGGTTCGCATAGTCGTAGCCGTTGGGGTGCCAGACGACGTCGGTCCAGGTGCGGGTAGCCGATTCCCCTATACCGACGAAGCCGCAGCCGGCGGGCGCGGGCAGAGTCGCGACCGTGCGCTGGATGTCGACGATCTGTTGAGCGAGCCGGGTCAGCTGCGCCGGCGACATCGTGTCGATCACCGCGCTGAGGTCGCGGCCCGCAAACCGCTCCATGATGACGATGGCGCCCGGAAGCAGCGAGCCGCTGTCGTCGTACGCCAGCAGCCGCGGAACGGGTACGCCGAGGTCGCTGAGGATCTCGAGGTTGCGACCGGTGCGTGCCAGCGCCGCCACGTCGGCGTTCACCTTGACGATGACGTCCCAGTCGGTGAACTCCGCGATGTACGTCGAAGCACCGCTGAACCCCGTTTCGAGCCCGCGCAGGGATAGGCACGGCACGTTGAGCAGCCGCGACACCGCGGCGGCCAGCGAAACTTCATCCACGGGTCATCGAGTCCCAATACTGGGTGTACGAGCGGTGCAACCAAGCGTCGACCCAGGCCCTGTCCGGTTCGTCCGGGACGGCGGCGCTCGACCGCAGCTCGGTCAGCCTTCGCTCCGCAGCCGAGACGGCCGCGACCACTTCGGCAAGCGCCACTTCGCCGCGCCGTACGGCCCGGAGGTAATCACGGGACGGCGCCGGCACGGGCAACGTGATGCGCCCTGTGGTCAGCAGCTCGATCCCCTGTACGCCGAGGCGCAACGCATGCATCGCGAACTTCGTGTCGTAGCCGTGCTGGGCAACCAACTCGGGCCGGTTGGTGTGCGCGCCCGGCGCCCCGGTCATCGACGCCTGCTGGCCTTGGAGATACCCGAGAAAGCGGTCGGCCGCGAGACGCGACACAAAGCGATGAGCGTTCGACGTCAGTTCGGTACCGGCCGCGTTTCGGAAGACGACCTCGTCATCCGGCACGAACAGCAGGAGCAGCACGGTCGGATTCCCACTGAGCGCGAGCCTGGCCCACTTGCGGGCCGAGTAGACGACGACGTCGAGGTCGCCCGCTCCGGATCGATTTGCGAGGCCGCCGGGCTTGTCCCAGACCGTGTGTCGTTGGTATTGCTCGAACGGAACACGCAGTCGCGGATCGCCCGATCCAGCCGGCACTCGTGCGATGCCAGTCACGTACTCCGGGGGTTCGAGGCAGATCCCCATCTCGTCGCGGTCGTCCTGACCACTGATTGATGTGCCATGGACACCGGAACCGACTTGCGCGCGGAGCACCATGCCGCGCTCAGCGATGAGTCGCGCCTCCTCGGACGCGTGCGGGTGATCAAACCCAGGCGGCAGGTCCCTCGATCGGTCGATGATCGTCAGCGTCACTCATCTGACTTTGCCATGTCACACGAGCGGACGCGGACGTATTCTGCCGCGGCCGGTCGAATACCTCCGTATCCGGCGACGCAACGCGGCACTACGCTGGCCCGATGCTGCCCCGGGGTGCTGACGGTGAACTCCCGATCGGATTGCAGCCACGATCCTCGGACGAGTACGCGCCGCTGCCGCAGACGCCGGTCGTGCGGGAGGCAGAACGGCGAGCGCGGGCGGAATGCGAGGACAACGCGCGGCGACTCGGCATCAATCGTCGGGACTTCCTGCGGACCACCTGCGCCGCAGCGACAACGCTGCTGGCGATCAACGCCTGCACGAAAGACGAGCATCGGGCGGCACCCAAGCCGTCGCCCCGCCCGTCACCGAGCGCCTCGTCCGCAGGAGGCAGCGCGTCCAGCTCGAGCCCTGGCGTCGGCGGCAGCTACTCGATTCCGCCGGAAGCAACGACCGAACCGACAGCCGCTGCGAGCGCGATATCCGGCGACGAGTTCGTCTTCGACGTGCAGGGCCACCTGCTCGATCGCACGCTCGACCCGCTCGCGCTGGAGGAGTTCGACATCATTGCGCGCAACTTTCCGCAGCGCGGCTGCGGCGAGCATGAGCCGCGTGACTGTTTCTCGATCGAACACTTCCTCGACGAGATGTTCGTCAACAGCGACACCACCATGCTGGTGCTTTCCGCGTTGCCGCTGCCCAACGAACACGACCCGCTCTCACCCGCGGTGATGGCCGAGACGCGCCGGCTCGCCGGCGCGCTGTGTCACGACGATCGAGTGCTGCTCCACGGCAAGATCAGCCCGACCACGCAGCCACTCGCACGCACCCTCGCCGGCATGGAGCAGCTCGTCGCGACGCAGCCGATCGTCGGCTGGAAGACGTTCACCCACCTGCTGGGGCCGGGTTGGTGGCTCGACGACCACGACAAGCAGGCTCCGCAGGTTGCCGACGCGGTCATCCGCAAGGCGATCGAGCTCAGGGTGCCGCGGATCGCCGTACACAAAGGGATTGTCAACGCGCCGTTCAACACACCGGAGGACGTCGGTCCGGCCGCCAAGCGCCATCCGGAGATGCAGTTCCTGATCTACCACTCCGCGTTCGACATCAACGGAGTCGAGGGTCCATACACGACAGCAACTGCCAACCGCGGGTCAAACCGGCTCATCACGTCACTGCGCGCCAGCGGGATCACGCCCAACAGCAATGTGTACGCCGACATCGGTACGACGTGGTGGCAGCTCATGAAGAAGCCGACCGAGGCCGCACACCTGCTCGGCAAGGTGCTCAAGTACGTCGGCGAGGACAACGTGCTGTGGGGCACCGACTCGATCTGGTACGGCTCGCCGCAGGACCAGATCCAGGCGTTCCGCGCTTTCGAGATCAGCACGGAGTTTCAGGAGCGCTACGGCTATCCGGCACTCACCAAGGAACTGAAGGCCAAAGTGCTCGGCCTCAACGGCGCGCGCGTCTACGGCGTCGATCCGGTCACGGCGAAGTGCACCTTCACCCGCACCGACCTGGACGCCGCCCGCAGGCTGCGCACCACCTCCCCCGCCAACTGACCCCCGCCCCCCTGCGTGATCTGTGGCGGAAATGATCTTCAGTCGTGCGAGAACCAACGCCGAAAGCCGCCACAGATCATCGCGCGAGGCGACTGGCCGTGTCGCAACGTCACCAACCTCACCGGGTGGGACGGCTAGGCGCGGTCGTCGAGCACCTGGTCGCCGGCCGCGGCGTTCGCGCAGTGGGCGCAGCAGAAGAACTGGCCGCCGACCTGCGCTCCGTGGCCGATCACCTTGCAGCCGCAGTGCTCGCACACCGGCGCCATCGCGTGGACCGCGCACTCGAAGCTGTCGAAGACGTGCACCGCGCCCTGGGCGTGCACCTCGAAGCTCATGTCGTAGTCGTTGCCGCAGACTTCGCAGACCGCCACTGTGACCTCCTCTGGTTGCCGTCGTCCTGCCCCGGTCCTGCCCCGGCCATGCGGGCCGCGGGCATGCGAAAGGCCCAGGCCATGACGACCTGAGCCTGCGCGATTTCGTGGTAGCCCCAACGGGATTCGAACCCGTGCTACCGCCTTGAGAGGGCGGCGTCCTAGGCCACTAGACGATGGGGCCGTGCGTTCGCGGTCGATGGTGACGACCGTTTGCTGGGGTACCTGGACTCGAACCAAGACTAACGGAACCAGAAACCGCCGGGCTGCCAATTACCCCATACCCCACTTGACCCGGCCCGCCGCGGACGGCGTACCGGATCGCGGACACAATACCCGACTCCGTACGGCGACGACAAAGCCCCGCTAGTAGCCGCGGATGTCCTGGCTGGCCGCGCGCAAGCGCTCGAGGCACCGGTCACGACCGAGGAGTTCCATCGACTCGAACAGCGGCGGCGAGACGGTGCGACCCGTGATCGCTACCCGAATCGGGCCGAACGCGTGGCGCGGCTTGAGGCCCATCCCCTCGACGAGCGCGAGCCGTAGCGCCTCCTCGATCGCTGGTGTCTCCCACGGATCGAGCTCCTCGATGGCAGTCTCGGCAGCGAGCAGCGTGTGCAACGACTCCCCGACCAATGTCTTTGCCGCCGCGGCTGCGTCGACGGTCAGCTCGTCCACGATCAGGAACGCCATCATCTCGGCCGCGTCGGACATCAGCGTCACCCGCTCCTGGATCAGCGGCGCCGCGGCGTGGACCATGGCGCGCTGTTCCAGCGTCGGATCGATCGGCAGCAGACCGTCCTGCACGAGCCGGTCATGCAGCCGAAGCGCGAAGTCCTCCGGGTCGAGTCGGCGGATCCAATCGGCGTTGATCGCTTCGGCCTTCTTGATGTCGAAGCGGGCCGGGTTGGAGTTGACGTTGCCGACCTCGAAGACCTCGGCCATCTCGGCGAGGCTGAATAGTTCGCGGTCGCCGCCGAAGGACCAGCCCAGCAGCGCCAGGTAGTTGACCAGACCCTCCGGCAGGAAGCCGCGTTCGCGGTAGAGATTGAGCGTCGACGTGGGGTCGCGCTTGGACAACTTCTGGTTGCCCTCGCCCGTGACGAGCGGCAGGTGCCCGAACCGCGGCGTGACCCCGGTGCCGACGCCGATCTGAGCGAGTGCCTCGTACAGGGCTAGCTGCCGCGGCGTCGACGACAGCAGGTCCTCGCCGCGCAGGACATGCGTGATCTCCATGAGCGCGTCGTCGACCGGATTGACCAACGTGTAGAGCGGTTGCCCATTGCCGCGCACGATCACGAAGTCGGGGACATGCTCGGCCGCAAAGGTCACCGGCCCGCGCACGAGATCGTCGAACGTGATGTCCCGATCCGGCATCCGCAGTCGCAGAACGGGACTGCGACCCGCCGCGCGGTACGCCGCCCGCTGCTCTTCGGTCAGCGTCCGGCAGTGGTTGTCGTAGCCCGGCGGCCGACCCACGGCCTTGGTGCGGGCCTCGGTCTCCTCGGTCGTGCAGAAGCACTCGTACGCGAGCCCGGCGTCGTGCAGTCGGCGCGCGACGTCGCTGTGGATCTCGGCCCGCTCGGACTGGCGGTACGGCGCGTGCGGCCCGCCGACCTCGGGGCCTTCGTCCCAGTCGAGGCCGAGCCAGCGCAGGGCGTCGAGCAGTGCGACGTACGACTCCTCGGAGTCGCGCGACGTGTCGGTGTCCTCGATGCGGAACACGAACGTGCCGTTGTGATGCCGCGCGAACGCCCAGTTGAACAGCGCCGTGCGGATCAGCCCGACGTGCGGGTTGCCGGTCGGCGACGGGCAGAAGCGCACCCGGACCGATGCAGCGTCCTGCTCAGCCACGGTCCACCACGGTGTTGCTCAACGTCCCGATCCCTTCGATCGTCACTGCGACCTCGTCGCCGGCCACCATCGGGCCGACGCCCGCCGGCGTACCGGTAAGAATCACGTCGCCCGGCAGCAGCGTCATGACGCCGCTGACGAACGCGATCACGTCGCGCACCGAGTGCACCAGCTCCGAGGTGCGGCCGTCCTGCCGGACCTCGCCGTTGAGGTGCGTCGTCACCCCGACGTCGGAGGGGTCGAGTGCAGTCTCGATCCACGGCCCGAGCGGGCAGAAAGTGTCGTAACTCTTGGCGCGGGTGAACTGCACGTCCGCGCGCTGCTGCTCGCGCGCGGTGGCGTCGTTCGCGCAGGTGTAGCCGAGTACGACGTCGAGCGCGCGGTCTGCCGGCACGTCTCGGGCAAGCCGGCCGATGACGACGGCCAGTTCACCCTCGTAGTCGAGCTGCGTGACAGATGCCGGTCGCTGGATCGCGTCGCGCGGGCCGATGATCGACGTCGACGGCTTGATGAAGATCAGCGGCGTCGTCGGAGCCTCGCCGCCCATCTCCTTCGCGTGGTCGGCGTAGTTCTTGCCGATCGCGACGACCTTGCTCGGGATGATCGGCGCCAGCAGCCGTACGCCGGCGAGCGGCAACCGCGCGCCCGTGTAGGTCAGCTCCCCGAACGGGTGCGTGTCGATCACGACGAGCTCGTCGCTCTCGAGTACACCGAAGCCGACCTCGCCGCCCATGCTGAACCGAGCAATCCGCATTGCGGCAGGCTACCTCCCGAACGGTGTAATGGACGCGCCCGCAAGCCGGGTGACCTGACAACGACGGGATGTCGACCATGAGCTTCGACGGCGGCCCCACTCCCCCGGCTTCCGGCGGCGCCCCGCCGGCTCCCCCGCAGTACAGCCCGGACGGCAAATGGTGGTGGACAGGCTCCGAGTGGCGGGCGGTCGCAGCGCCTCCCCCGCCGGCGTACCCGCCGTCGGCAATGACAGCGCCTACGACGCCGGGCAGCCGGTCCTTCGACACCACGCCGACGGGCTATTCGGGCGGCGCGTCCGAGCCGGGCATCACGCAGTCGGCGGCGTGGCGGCGATCGGGTCGATGCTGCCCTGGGCGACCGTTTCGACCGGCTTCGGGGCCTTCAGCAAGCCCGGAACGGATGGCGACGGCATGTTCACTTTGCTGGCCGGAGTCGGCGCAGCAGGCGTCGCCATTGCAGCGCTCGTATCCGGCCGGATCCTGACCTGGCAGCGCTGGGTGATCGCCGTGTGCGGAGCCGTCATCGCTCTCGTCGGCGTCAACGACGTCGTGAACGTGGCGGGTTCGAGCAACGACTTCATCCAGATCAGCGTAGGTATGGGTCTGTGGTTGGTCATGCTCGCCGGCATCGGCCTTGTCGTAGCCGGCGTCCAGTTGTTCCGGAATCGTTCCTAGGCGGGCGATTCACCCTGGCGAAGCAAGCCGTACGTCACCGCATCCTCGAGTGCCTGCCACGACGCGGCGATGATGTTCTGGTCGACGCCGATGGTGTCCCACTCGGTCGTCCCGTCGGTCGTCTCGACGAGGACGCGGGTGATGGCACCCGTGCCGCCGCCGCCTTCGACGATGCGCACCTTGAAGTCGACAAGAGACAGGTTGGCCAGCGAGGGATACAGCTGCCCCAGAGCGGTCCGCAGCGCGTTGTCGAGTGCGTTGACCGGCCCGTTGCCCTCGCCGGTGGCGACGATGCGCTCGCCCTTGGCACGCAGCTTCACGGTCGCCTCGCTGACGACGTCGCCGTTCGGACGTCGTTCGACGATCGTGCGCCACGACTCGAGCTCGAAGAACCGGCTGCCCTCGCCCATCTCCTCGCGCAGCAGCAACTCGAACGATCCGTCGGCCGCCTCGAATGTGTAGCCGATGGACTCGAGCTCCTTGACCCGCTCGATCACCCGGATGACGGTTTCCGGCTGGTCGTCGAGGTCGAGCCCCATCTCCTTCCCCTTCATCACGATGGTCGCGCGACCGGCGAGTTCGCTGACCAGCAGGCGCATGTCGTTGCCGACGTCGCGGGGGTCGATGTGCTGGTACATCTCCGGTGCGACCTTGATGGCGCTGACGTGCAGGCCGGCCTTGTGCGCAAAGGCCGAGAGTCCGACGTACGACGCATGCGGGTCGGGCGCGATGTTGGCAACTTCGGCGATCGCGTGGCTCACGGGGAGCAGTTCAGCGAGCTTGCCGGGCGGTAGCACCCGGCGGCCCATCTTGAGTTCGAGGCCCGCAACGACGCTGAACAGGTCGGCGTTGCCGCACCGCTCGCCGTACCCGTTGGCGGTGCCTTGCACGTGCGTCGCGCCGGCTTCGACCGCGGCGAGGGTGTTGGCGACCGCGCAGGCCGTGTCGTTGTGGCAGTGGATGCCGATGCGCGCCTGCGTCGCGGCGACCGCGGCGACCACCTCGGCCAGCGGCCCGGGCATCATGCCGCCGTTGGTGTCGCACAGCGCGACGACGTCGGCACCTGACTCGGCCGCGACGCGGACGACCTCGAGCGCGTACGCCGGATTGGCCCGGTAGCCGTCGAAAAAGTGTTCGGCGTCGAAGAAGACGCGCTGCCCCTCGGCGCGCAGGTGGGTGATGGTGTCGCGGACCATCTCCAGGTTTTCTTCGAGCGTCGTACGCAGCGCATCGGTGACGTGCAGGTCCCACGACTTGCCGACCAGCGTGACGACCGGCGCACCGGACTCGCGCAGGAAGGCGACCTGCGGATCGTCGGCGGCCTTGATGCCCGCCTTGCGCGTCGCGCCGAAGGCAGCGAGCTTCGCGTTGACCATGGTCAGCTCGGTCTGCGCGCGCCGGAAGAACTCCGCGTCCTTGGGGTTGGCGCCCGGCCAGCCGCCTTCGACGAAGCCGACTCCGAGGGCGTCGAGCTGGCGCGCGATCTTGAGCTTGTCCTCCACGGTCAGCGCGAGACCCTCGCGCTGCGCGCCGTCCCGCAGCGTGGTGTCGTAGACGTGGAAGCTGTCGTCGGTCATCGATGAGTCCTCACAACGAAAAAACCCCTCGCGGATGCGAGAGGTCGGCGCGCTGGCGTGAATCTGCCGGCGCGCTACGTGCCAATAATCTGGGTGTTCATTGCGGGCAGTGTTACAGCCGGACCCGTCACCGTGCAAGCGGAAGTAGCCTGGTCGCTCGCCCAACCATCAAAGGTCGTTCCATGCGCAGGCTCGCTGCCACTCTCGTCGCCATCGTTGCGCTCACTGCCTGCGGAGGCGACACGAAGGACCCCGTCGCCGCAATCTCGAAGTCCGGCGCAACCGCAGCCAGCTCCGCGACAGCGATCGCGAGCGCGGCGGTGGCGAGCAGCACAGTGGCGAAGGAATCCTCGGCGGTCGCGGAGGAACCTGCCGTGGGTGACGCCCAAGCGACGTGCGAGTTCTTGGCCACAATCCACCCGAAGCTCGTGGCCGTGGGTTCCCCCGTCGGTGCACTCGCGCAGCTCGCCGGCGCCTACGCCGCCTTCGTCGAGAAGCAGCCGGGCGAGCACGTTCCCAACGCCTCCGAACTCGACGCGATCACCAGTAAGGAGTGCCCCGCCGTGCGTCAGGACGTCCTCAAGGTGCTCGAGGCGGAGCAGTTCGCCGGGACGCTGTAGGCGTCCAGGATTTTGGCTGGGACAGGTGCCATGAATCTCGGTGGTTGCTCGTCCAACCTGGCAGCCGCTGAGGGCACGACCCATCCGAGGGCTCAACGCGGGGAACACCTTCGCCGATAGGAACACCATGGCGTCGACACGAGTCCCGCACCAGCGCGGCCTAACGCGAGTGCTCGGCGCGGTTGTCGGCGCCGTCGCCGTCCTCACGCTGTCCGCCTGCGCCCCTGGGTCCGGCAGCCAGGCGAACGCTGCACCAGCAAACGAGGTGCGTGCATCGGCGGACGGCGACCCCGCGCAGCCGATCACACCCGTTGCCCCGACCGATGAGTCTGCCGACGAAGGCGCAGTAGTCGAACCCATCGCCGGGCCGTCGCTTCGCGCCCTGCCGCCGACGCGGCGCGCTCTGACCCAGCCAACAGCAAGGCCCGTTGCCGCCACGAGCCGGGCCGCGTGGCAGCCGGGTACAACTCTGCAGCGCGGCGCCAGGGGGCCGATGGTCCTCGCGCTCCAGCGCCGGTTGACCGAGCTCGGCTACGACCCGGGGGTCCATGACGGCTCACTCGGGATGAAGACCCGGCAGGCGCTGTGGGCCTTTCAGCACGTCAACAACCTGCCGGCCAGCGGCGACGTCGATGCGACCACGAGCAGCAGATTGGGTACGCCGCGTGCCCCGGTCCCCTTCGCGGCGCGGTCCGGCCCCACCCGAGTCGAGGTCGACATCGCGCGCCAAGTCGCCGTCGTCTACCTCGGCGGCACGGTGCGACTCATCACCCATATCTC
>JBDSAK010000158.1:0-3492 GCA_039922195.1 Mycobacteriales bacterium | reverse complement strand
GAGGGCGGGCGCGGCGACCGTCGCGCCCTCGCTCCCGCCGAGGCGTTCGGCGTGGACGCCACAGTTTCCTATTCGCCCTGCCACGCGGGGGGACGCGCCAATACGCTCCGGCTGCGCCAAGTGGCCCAGGGGGTGCCGTCCACATGGTGCGCGTGTACCTCGAGATTCCGGTCGATGTCATAGGTGACCGGGGACCGCGCACATGGATGGATGTCTTGAAGCGACGACAGGCAGCGCTGGCCGCAGTGGTGCTCGGCACTGTCCTGCTCCCGGTCGGCTTCGGGGTCGCGCTGTCGAAGCACGGCTCGGCCGTCGCCGCGGTCGACGGCGAACTCGACAATGCGGCGCAGTCGCAATCGCAGGTCATCGCGGACCACTTCGCCCGCGCTCGGAGCGTCAACCTGCTGCTGTCGAGCAACCCCGCGCTCAATGACGTCTTCGAGCTCCCCGGCGATCGCCAGGCCAGGATCACCGGCGGCAGCCAGGCGGTCACCCGCGCGAACAACGCCCTGGCCTACCTCGAGGAGCTCTTCCCGAAGAGCATCGGTGAGGTCTGCCTGATCGACCCCACCGGCGCGGAGGCGGCGCGCGTCGTTCGCGGTGACCGAGCGCCGTACGACGACCTGTCGCTGGAGGAGGCGAGCGCGCCGTTCTTCCGGCCCACGTTCGCCCTCGAGCAGGGCTCGGTGCATCAAGCCGCCCCCTACGTGTCGCCCGATACCAACGAATGGGTCGTCTCGAACTCCACGAAGCTCCCAGCGACCGGCAACGAGTCGAAGGCGATCGTGCACTTCGAGATCACCGTCGAGAGCTTCCGCGAAGCGGCCGCTACCAGCTCCCTACCGATCCTCATCGTCGACTCCGCGACCGGTGGGGTCGTCGTCGACAGCCGCTACCCGCAGGAGATCGGCTCGGTGGACGGCAAACCAGCGGCGCCGCTCGGCCGCCCCGACGACCGGCGCTTCATGGGCTTGCGGGCCAAGGACACGACGGCGGGCCGGCTGACCGTGGGCAGCCGGCCGGCGTCCTACCAACGACTGCCGCGTACTCCGGGCAACGCCAACGACTGGTTCGTCGTCGCTGTGATGCCGATCGCGGTCGGCCCCTTGTACGGCGTCGGCACCTGGCCGATCGGGATCGCGGTCCTCGCTCTGCTGCTCCTCGTCGGCGGAACGATCGCGCTGGGGTTCGCGCGCCGTGACCTGGTGGCCGCCGCTGACAACGACCAACTGACCGGACTGGGCAACCGCCGCAAGCTCCGGCACGACCTGCGGGTGGCGTGCCGCACAGCGACCGACCAGGAGCCGGTGCTGCTGCTGATGTTCGACCTCAATGGCTTCAAGGACTACAACGACTCGTTCGGACACTCGGCCGGCGACGTACTGCTTGCGCGGCTGGGCCGCGCGCTGCGCGCTTCCGTGGCGGGTCGGGGCGAGGCGTACCGGCTCGGCGGCGACGAGTTCTGCGTCCTCGCTCCCGTCGGTGACGGTGGCTCCGACGCACTGATCGCGGCGGCTTCGAGCGCGCTGACCGAACGTACTGACGGGCACTCGGTCGACGCGTCGTACGGCGCCGTCGTCGTCCCGACTGAGACGCGCGATGTGGCCGAGGCACTGCACGTCGTCGACCAGCGGATGTACACCCGAAAGTCCGGTGGCCGCAGGTCCGCGGACCGGCAGACGAAGGACGTGCTGCTGTCGGCACTCTACGAGCGGCACCCCGATCTCAGCACGCGATTCCGCGCGGTTGCCGATCTTGCCGCGGCCGTCGCCGAGCGGATCGGCGTACCGACCGCCGACCGCATCGTCATCGTGCAGGCCGCCGAACTGCACGACATCGGCAAGGTCGCGATTCCCGACGAGATCCTCGACAAGCGCGGCGCGCTGACCGAGGAGGAGTGGGCGTTCGTCAAGCGCCACAGCGCGATCGGTGAGCGCATCCTCGGCGCCGCGCCGTCGCTTGCCTACGCCGCGCGGCTGGTCCGCTGGGCCAATGAGCGCTTCGACGGCACCGGCTATCCGGATCGACTCGCCGGGCAGAACATCCCGTTGGGTTCGCGCATCATCGCGGTCTGCGATGCGTACGTCGCGATGACGTCACCGCGGTCGTACGCCGACCCCATCTCGGTCGGTGACGCCATCGAAGAGCTGCAACGCTGCTCGGGCACTCAGTTCGACCCGCAGGTGGTGAGTGTGTTCGTCAGTGTCGTGACCGACGCCGACCACGTGCAGAGCCGCTTCGAAGCGATCATCCGCGACTACTAGGCCGCCCGCACCGGTAACTGATCGGTGAACACGCCGGGCGGTCCCCTGACTACGGACGCGAATCGCGAGCCGTCGTTTGGTCCATCTCGGAAACGCAAGCGAGCACTTCCTGCCGGTTGGGCATTGCCGGCTGCGCGCCCGGTCGCGTGACAGCAAGCGCCCCTGCCGCCACAGCCCAGCGGACGGCGGTGCGGAACGGAAGGTCTTCGGTCAACGCTGCCGCCAGCGCGCCGTTCACGGCGTCACCCGCCCCGACACTGTCGACTGCGACCACTGCGGGAGGGCGCACGATCTCGGCGACATCGCCGGTGGACCAACAAACGCCGCGCGCGCCCAGCTTGACCGCGACGGCGCCGGTGCCTCTCGCCGTCAGCTCTACGGCGGCACGGCAGGCACTTTCGTCGGTCGCCACGGAGTAACCCACCAGCGCCTCAATTTCCGTCTCGTTCGGCGTCAGTACGACGTGTGGCTGGAAGAACTCCTTCGGCAGTGGCTCCAGCGGCGCGGGCGCCGGGTCGGCGATGACGCGGACGTCTTCAGCGGCCGCCGCTCGGACTGCCTCGGCGACGAGATCCAGTCGAAGCTCCAGCTGGACGAGCAAAATCCTGGACCGGTGCAACTCAATCCGCAGCCAGTCGAGGTCATCCCCGCCGACTGCGTCATTCGCCCCAGCGACGATGATGATGCGGTTCTCCGCCGTGTCGTCGACAACGATGCACGCAATCCCTGTTTCCGAACGGGAGTCCGTCCGTAAGCCGGAGACGTCGACGCCCGCGTCGGCGAGCGATCTACGCAGCTCCGAGCCGAAGGCGTCCGCACCCACGCGACCCACGAAGGCGGTCCTGCAGCCGAGCCTCGCCGCAGCGACGGCCTGATTGGCGCCCTTGCCGCCCGGCATCGTGTGGACCGAGCTGCCAATGATGGTCTCGCCGGCGGCGGGGAATCTGGGAGACCGCACGATGATGTCCATGTTGGCACTGCCGAAGACCACGACGCTCATGCGGTCCGCCAGGTCGTCGCCCCAGCTGGCAGTTGGCGGGACTCGTCGGGATCGATTGCCACGTGAACACAACTCCATGGACGACTGCGCGGATGATTCTTTGGTGAAATGCCGAGGCGGCACCAGACGACGCGATCAACGTGCGGTCAGCCGATACTGCCCCAACCAGTTGGCCAGCGCCGCCCCGCGACGATCACCGCGCCGAGAACAATGTCCTGACCGTGCTGC
>JBDSAK010000157.1:0-3001 GCA_039922195.1 Mycobacteriales bacterium | reverse complement strand
GAAACGTAGTCGGACTCGACATCGGAACCTCCGGTGTCCGGGCCGCCGAGGTGAGCGTCTCGCGAGGCTCATCTGTCCTCGAGCGGTTCGGCCAGGTGGCACTGCCGCCCGGCGCCGTCCGCGACGGCGAGGTGGTCGACGTCGACACCGTGGCGAAGGCGTTGAAGCAGCTGTGGTCCAGCGCCCGGTTCTCGACCAAGCAGGTCGTGCTGGGTGTCGCGAATCAGCGTGTCATCGTCCGTCAGGTCGACCTGCCGTGGCTCGCGCCGAAAGAGATGCGCGCCTCGCTGCCGTTCCAGGTGCAGGACTACATCCCGATACCCGTCGAGCAGGCTGTGCTCGACTTCCACCCGCTCGAGGAGTTCACCAACGAGGCGGGCGGCCGGATGCTGCGCATGCTGCTCGTCGCAGCGGATCGCGACATGGTCAACGGTGCGCTGCGGGCAGTGCAGCAGGCGGGTCTGACGCCGGCGATGGTAGATCTCACGCCGTTCGCGCTGCTGCGCTCGCTGACGCCGCACAACGTCCGCGGCGACGACTCGCACGCCGATGCGTACGTCAACGTCGGCGCGAGCATCACCAACATCGTTGTCCACCAAGGCGGCGTTCCCCGCTTCGTCCGCATCCTCGTGATGGGTGGCAACGACATCACCGACGCGGTTGCCGAACGCCTCGGCGTACCGGCGGACCACGCCGAGATGGTGAAGGCCCAAGTCGGGATGCGCGCGTCCGGCGAATCTACCGACCCCGCGGCCCGCGTCATCGAGCAGGCCGGCAGCCAGTGGGTCGAAGAGGTTCGCGGCTCGCTCGACTACTACGCCGCGCAGCCCGGCGCGGCGCGGCTCAACCGCATCGTGCTCACCGGCGGCGGTTCGCAACTCGCCGGTCTCGCCGAGCGGCTGTCGAACGCAACGCGGCTTGTGGTCGAGCCGGCGGCGCCCTACGAGTCTCTCAAGCTCGGGAAACTCGGCCTCTCTGCCGAGCAACTTCAGTACGTACAGCCGCTCGTCGCGGTGCCGGTCGGTCTTGCGATGGGAGTGGCCTGAGCCATGGCAACGAAACAACTGACGTCGCTCGACACCTATGTCGTTCCACGCGTCAACCTGCTGCCACCGGAGATCGGCGCGAAGCGGGCTGCGCAGAGGTCCTACGTGCTGATGGGTGCCGCAGTCGCCGGCGCGGGTGCTGCTGTCCTCGCGCTCTACTTGGGGCAGGCGTCGCGAGTCACTGCGGCGAAGGAAGACCTCAAAGCCGAGCAGGCCACGAACACCAAGCTCAAGAGCGAGCGGGTGAAGTTGCAGGCGGTGCAGGACGTCTACCTGGCCGTCGATGCCGACGAGGCGCTGCTCACTCGCGCATTCAGTCGTCGGGTGAACTGGTCGGTCTACCTGCACAGCCTGAGCATCGGGATTCCGGAAAACGTCTGGATTAACCAGCTGACCGCGACGGTCACGCCTGCCGCGACGGGTGCCGTGCCGGTCGGGGGCGCTCCCGTCGGCTCACTGACGTTCACCGGAACTGCATTCGCCTACAACGACGTCGCGGCGTGGCTGGAGAGTCTGGGACGCATCAAGGGCGTCACGAACTCGTATTTCAGCAGCGCAACCAAGCTCACCCCCACCACGCCCAAGGGCCGCGCGCTCGTGACGTTCAGCTCCAATGCCTTGCTCACTCCAGTCGCAGTCACGCCGCACACGAAGCCCGGGAGCCGGTAATGGGAAAGATGAAGCAGTACTGGCTGCTCACGGGGGTGCTCATCGTCGCGATGCTCGGCGCCGGATACTTCTTCGGGGCGAAGCCGCAGGCGGCGAAGGCCAAGAGCGTCAAGGCCGAAACGACCGTCCAGGCGGCGGCGAACAAGACCCTGCAGGACGAGATCAAGATCCTCGAAGCGCAGGCCAAGGGACTCGCCGGCCAGGAGACCCGTCTCCGGGAGATCGCCGCGATCATGCCCTCGAACCCCGCACTGCCGAAGCTGGTCCGCACCCTCACCAGGGAGACCAAGGCCGCCGGTATCGACCTGACCTCCATCGCGCCCGGGGCGCCGACGGCGGTCATCGACGCGGCGGCGCCCGCGCCGGCCGCTGGCGGCTCGCTGTCCGCTATCCCGCTCAACCTCGTGCTCACCGGCGACTTCACCCAGCTTCAGCTGTTCATCACGAACCTGGAGAAGCTGGAGCGGAAGCTCGATCGCGGTCTGGTCGTCGACACGTTCTCCGTCAGCCCGCAGGCCGCAGCAACATCCCCGAAGGGGAAGAAAAACCTGTTGGCAGTTTCCATTTCCGCTCGCGTGTTCATGAAGTCGCCGCCCGCGCCAGTCGCAGCGCCCGTCAAGCCAGTGGCCGCGGACTCAGCGGCCCCGGTCACCACCGAGAAGTAGGAGCACAGACGTGAGCGTTCTCGAAGCTGCGCCCACCACCGAGGCCGTGGTGGTGCAGGATCCGGTCAGCAACAACCGCTCGAAGCTCATTGCTGCGGGTGTCGCGCTGCTCGTGCTGGCAGTCCTCGCGTTTCTCTTCGTGCCAAAATTGCTGGGCGTGGGAGGCAGCGACTCGCCGGTTCCCGTGAAGAAGGGCACCCCGAAGGTCGCCGCCGCACCAGGCGCGAAAGCTCCGGCCGCGGCCGCTCCCAAGGCCAAGGCTAAGGCCAAGGCGGCGCCGGTGAAGGGTCGGGACCCATTCAAACCGCTGTACGTCGCACAAGCTGCCAAGGCTGCCGACGGGACGGCGACCGGTGCGACGGTGACAGCCGCGACCGGCACCACAACCGGCACCACGGGCACCACGACCGGCACGACGACCGGCACCACCACGGGTACGACGACCGTCGCTGGTCCGGTCGGCGCGACGAAGATCTCGCTCATCGCGGTCGCCACGACCGGCGGCAAGCTGCGGGCGTCGACGACGGTCAACACCGTGCTCTACACACCGGCCGCCGGCGACACGTTCGCGAAGTCGTACAAGCTCGTGTCGCTGGCCGGCAGCTGCGGGACGTATCTGTA